>JBBTVH010000187.1:0-7644 GCA_038063355.1 Patescibacteria group bacterium
GACTGCGAAGAAGCAACGGATGCAACCGAAGCCGCCGATGACACGGCGGGAATCCCTCCGACACAGGCGTTATTGACGCAGCTGCCGCTGAGACACTGCTCGTTGCTGCCGCAGGCCGCACCCGCGGCAAGCGGCGTGGCCCCCTGGCAAATGCCCGAGAGGCAGCGCGAGGAGCGACACTGTTCATTGGTGATGCAGGCTTCGCCGTCTGTTAAAAGCTCGGTCGACATGGATGCCGCCGAAGCCGAAGAGATTTCTGCCGGAGAGGATGATACAGGAGCGGTGCTTGCGACAGAGGAACTACTTTCCATCGGGGGAAGAGGAGTGGTGATATCTCCCTCTGCAAACAGTACGTGCAGCGCACCGGGCTCATGGTTGATGAGATGCTCTTCCTCTTCGTCCTTGCCGGTGACGACACTCGTGTGGCCCCCCGTCTGCACGTCGAAGAAATTTACGACGGTGCCGCCGGGCGTTGTCTTGAGGACGGTGAACTGGACGCGGGCGATGAAGATCTGAAGGTCATCGGCACCCGAACCTTCTGAGGAAGCTTCGATCTTGGCGTAGCCTTCGGTCGTATCAAAATCGCTTTCTCCGGGAGTGACCACCGCGTACTCCTCCGCAATCTCGATCAGGTCGCCCTGGAGGATATTCGGATCGTAGGCCAGCCACGCACGAACGCGCGCGATATCTTTTTTTTCAGGGTTTTCCACGACGATATCGAGATCAAGAATATCGCCGACCTGGAGATCGGGCGTCTTCAAGGTTTGCGGGTCCTCCACCGAAAAGCTCGGGCAGCGGATCTGCTCCGGGTCGCCTCCGTCTTTGAGCACCGTATTATCGTCCTCGTATCCAAGGAGACAGTGCGGGCGTAGCGTGATCGTCGACTCCGTGCCGATCGCATGGACGGTCCCCGAAAGCGTGAGGAGCACCGCCAAGATCAGCGTGCGTGCAGTCAGCCTATGACAAATGTTTGTCTGCATGGGTGTGTGTAGATTTATCGTGCGTCGAGCGTCGCGAGGATCCGCAGAGCGTCGTCCACCGTGAGGAGGCCGTCGCCGCTGGGATCGGCTTTGAGTTCCTCGGGAGAAGGATCGCGGTAGCCCTGGACGATTTCCAGGATCGCGATAGCGTCTCCGAGGTCTACGGAGCCGCTGCCGTTGATGTCCCCTTTGATATCGTCGCTCTCTGCTTCAATGAGCGCGATCGGGCGGACGTCGCCGGCGGTCTCGATGCCGATGATGAATGCGGTCACGATTGTCGCGGCGCCCATCATGAGTACCGAGAAGCGAGGCGTGGGACGCAGAGTTTTGCGAGGCATCCAAGTATTATACGACGAAATACGTTTTTACTCCACCGCAGCCGGATGGATTAATTGTTGGATTGTTGTATTGCTACAATAATCTTTCATAACAATACAGCAATACAGCAATGAAACCGTTTGGAATATACTCAAGCTATGGCTAGCCAAATCTTCCTCCTCACCGGCGAGAACGACTACCAGATCCTCCTGGAGCGCCGCCGCTGGATCCGGGGGTTTGCCGAGAAGCACGGAGAAGAGAACTGCAGCCGCATCGAAGGAGTGGGTCTAAGCTATGGAACGCTTCTCGATGAAGTGGCCGTCCTTCCGTTTACCGCACAGAAACGTCTTGTTGTCGTCGAAGGCGTTCCCGCATTTTCCAAAGAAGAGATGGAGCGGCTCCCGAAGGATATCCATCCCGATGTGCTGCTCCTGTTTATCGACGGATCTCCGGACAAACGCAAAAGCGGCACGAAGGCGCTTCTTGGAATCGCTGATGTCCGCGACTGCACGCTGCTTTCCGGCGCGGCGCTGGATGCATGGATCCGCGAAAGCTTTGCCAAAGAAGGGGCGACGATTGAGTCCGATGCGCTGCGGATGCTCCTGAGCAATGCCGGTACCGAGCAGATCCTGCTTGCCGAGGAAATCCGCAAGCTCGCGCTCTATGCCGGAACTCGGCCAGTCACGGTGCGGGATATCGAGTTGCTTGTGCTTCCCACAGGAGAGCGCAATGCATGGCATCTGATGGATCTCCTCTCCGAAGGCGATCAGCGCCGGGCGCTTACGTTTGTGCACGATCTTCTTTCCCGTGGCGAAACCGCTGCAGGCCTCTGGCCCATGCTTCTCTGGACTGTGTCGCAACTCACAGCAGTTGCAGGGGCAGCCGAGCAGGGGGCCCGCTCTCCCCAGGATGTTATGAAAAAAGCCGGCGTGAAATTTGGCTCCGCACGGAGCCTTCTTCCGGCCGCCCGCAGGCTGGACCGCGCTGCGCTGCGACGGATCCTTCGGAAGTTCGCACAAGCCGATATCGACCTCAAGACGGGAGTGTTGCGCTCCACCGCCGAGGCACCGCAGGAAGCGGAAGCGATCCTGGATGTCTGTATAGCGGAGCTGTGTAAAAAATAAACCCATCGAGAGCGGGCATACCTGCCCGCGTTTGTAGGCAGACAAGTATGTCTGCCCCTACATCGCAGGCCTGCCCCATCTTGTGATGAACTACGACTGCCCCTCCGCCTCTATTTTCTTGAGCAGATTTTCTGTTTTTACCTCTTCCGCTTCCTCTTCCTGACGTTCTGCGGAGTGCAGTTTTTCCCTGCGTGTCCTGCGTTCTTCGTCCGCACGCCGCAAAAGATCCTCTTGGCCCAGTGCAGAGATTTCCTTGCTGTACTTCTGATCAATTGCTGCAAGTTGGGATTTCTCATTATTCAGAATCTGCTTCAAGTTCGCCACCTGCTCGGGTGTCATGATCGGCAGGATATTGATCCAATACTGCCGCTCCTCGTCGTTCATGCTTTCCGAGCCCTGAATCAGGGTGAGGATCTCGGGAAACTTTGTTTGGGTTTCGGGGGGGATGACGAGGGCCGATGCGCTGGAAGGATTGGGCACGGAAGTAGAATACCAGAATGTGAGACAGCTTTTTAGCTGCTTAGCTTCTTAGTAAAGACGTTAAAGCTGAACAACGCTGTTCTTGCTTTGCCCCTAAGAAGCTAAGAACCTAAGAAGCTAAAGCAGCGGTTTCTAAGCAACTTTGAGCACTTCATACTTAAACTTCCCCGCGGGGGTCGGCACTTCGACGATATCGCCCTTTTTCCTCCCCAGAAGTGCACGTCCGATGGGGGATTCGTTGCTGATCTTGTGTTCGAGTGGGTCGGCTTCCGTGGATCCCACGATGATGTAGGTTTCGGGATCCTCGTTTTCCGAACGGTTGCGGACCGTGACGGTCGTACCGATATCGATATCCTTGCCGCGCTTCGTATCGAGCCTCTTCTCGGAAATGATTTTGGCGTTCTTGATCTTCTGCTCGAGTTCCAGCACGCGTCCTTCGACGAAGGCCTGCTCGTTTTTGGCCTCCTCGTATTCGGAGTTCTCCGAAAGGTCTCCGTAGGAGATGGCTTCTTTCAGGCGCTGCGCTAATTCGCCTCGTCGGACCGTTTTCAAGTGATCGAGTTCTTCCTTGAGCTTCTTCAAGCCCTCCTTCGTGACGAGCGTCTGGTCTTCGTCGTCGCCGGTGGCGCCTCTGGAACCGGAGGACGAAAGGATATCCTTGTCCTCTCCGGATTCGCCGTCTTCGTCCTTTCTTCCGTCATCGGAACCTTCATCGTCATTGAGCTGATCGTCGTCGTTGGGCATGTGAGGTTAGGGTTAGCTGGGGAATTGTAGGGCATTTTGAGGGTAAAACAATAAAAAAGCTTCTTAGCTTCATTAGCTTCTTAGGGGCAAAGCAACAAACAGGCTTGGCGGATCTTCACGGGAATCCTAAAAAGCTAAGAACCTAAGAAGCTTTCAAAAGATCCGGCCACGCCAGAATCGGCAGATGATCCACGTCCTCGCGGGTCAACGCTTCTACAAATCTCTTCAGGAGCTGGACATTGGTGATCAGCGGGATGCCGTGATCTGTGGAAAGCCGGCGGATGAAATAGCCGTCTGTGCGCTCGGTGGAGGTGGAGTGCGTGGGGATATTGATGACGAGATCGAGACGCTTGCTCTCGAGGTACTCGCGGATGTTCGGGGACCGAGGCTCGCTCACTTTATGCAACAGTCCGGAATTGATGCCGCGCGATTCTAGGAATTCGTGCGTATGGGCCGTCGCTAAAAATGAGAATCCGCGTTCCTGCAGCGCCTGGAGCGCGGGTAGGATCTCCACCTTGTCTTCGAGTTTTCCCACGGTCACGAGGATGTTTTTCTTCGGCATCTTGAACCCCACGGCAAGGAGGGCTGTCAGCAGCGCCTGCTCGGCGTTCTCTCCGAAGCACGCCACTTCGCCGGTGCTCGCCATCTCGACTCCCAAACGAGGATCCGCGCCTTTCAGGCGGCTGAAGCTGAACTGTGCTGCCTTCACGCCGACGTGGTCGAGGTCTAGGGTCTGATACTGCTTGTCGGTTGGCGCCTTTCCGAGAAGTGCCTGGGTCGCCAGTACCGCGAAGTTCACGCCCGTCACCTTGCTTGCAAACGGGAAGCTGCGACTTGCGCGCAGATTGCATTCGATCACCTTCAGTCGGTTATGGGCCGCGAGGAACTGGATGTTGAACGGACCCGAAATTTTGAGTCCTGCGGCGACCTGTTTCCCGATCATCTTGATCTGGCGGAGGGTTTCGAGGTTCACGCGCTGTGGCGGCAGGACGATCGTCGCGTCGCCGGAATGCACGCCCGCGTTTTCAATGTGCTCGGCAACGGCATAGAGGAGAAGTTTTCCATTCTGTGCGACTCCATCAAGCTCGATCTCCTTGGCTCCCACTTCGAATTTCGAGACGACGATGGGTGTCTCCTTGTTCACGTATGCGGAGAGGCTCACATACTCCTCCAAGTCCGCATCGGTATGGACCACCGCCATCGAAGCGCCGGACAGGACGTAGCTGGGGCGGACGATGACGGGGTAACCGACGGATGCCCCAAAGGCGATGGCTCCCGAGAGGTCGGTGAATTCTTTCCAGGTCGGCTGGTCAATCCCCAGTGTATCGAGGAGGGAGCTGAATTTATGGCGGTCTTCGGCGCGGTCGATGTCCTCCGGAGCCGTACCAAGAATCGGGATGCCGGCAGCGGCGAGTTTGGGAGCAAGGGAGTTGGGGGCTTGGCCGCCCATCGAGACGACCACGCCTTCGGGATTCAGGAGATCAACAATATCGCGGACGCGTTCATCCGTGAGTTCGTCGAAGAAGAGAATGTCGCATTCGTCGTAGTCGGTGCTCACGGTTTCGGGGTTGCTGTTGATCATCGCGACGCGCTTGCCTTGTTTCTGCAGCTCGCGTCCGGCCTGCACGCAGCACCAGTCGAATTCCACGGACGAGCCGATGGAATAGGGGCCGCCGCCCAAGACAATAACGGATTTGCGATTTGCGATTTGCGATTTGCGATTTTCCGCGGGTGCATGATTGAAATGTACATCGTGTTCCGTCCCGTGATACGTGAGGTAAAGATAGTTCGTTTGAGCTGGAAAGTCTCCTGCGAGCGTATCGATCTGCTTCACGACTGGCAGAATCCCCACAGTCTTGCGTGCTGTGCGGATTTCCTCCGCGCTTCTATCCACAAGTTCGCCGATGGCGCGGTCCGAAAATCCGGCGCGCTTTGCTTGTCGCAGAAGATCATCGGGGAGTGCGTCGCTGCCGAGCTTCCGCAGCTGTTTGCTGATGGTGCTGCAGCGCTGGATCCGTTCCAAAAACCACCGGTCAATGCCGGTGGCAATCGAGACCTCCTCCGGCGTCCACTCTCCGCTCAGAGCTTCGGCAACGGCGAAGATACGGCGCGGCGACGGGCGTTTTACCTCGGCAGTGAGGTCCGGGAAGGTAAAGAGGGTATTGGTTAGTCCTTCGGCGCCGATGCGGAGCATGCGCACCGCTTTCTGCAGCGCTTCCTCGAAGTTGCGTCCCAGCGCCATCACTTCACCGACAGATTTCATTTCGCTTGTGACCTGGTCGCTGACGAAGCGGAATTTCTGCAGATCCCAGCGCGGCATCTTCACGGCGACATAGTCGAGTGACGGCTCGAAGTCGGCGCAAGTGACTTTCGTGATCGCGTTTTTAAGCTCAGGGAGCGTATAGCCGAGTCCAAGCTTTGCCGCCACGAACGACAGCGGGTAGCCGGTCGCTTTTGATGCGAGAGCGGAACTGCGGCTGAGGCGCGCATTCACTTCAATGACGCGGTACGCGCGGGAACGCGGATCGAGCGCGTACTGGATGTTGCACTCGCCGACGATCCCAAGGTGGCGGATCACGTTAAGTGCGATACTCCGCAACATCTGGTAATCGTGGTTATCCAAAGTCTGGCTTGGCGCCACGACAATCGATTCGCCAGTGTGGATTCCCAGCGGATCGACATTTTCCATGTTGCAGACCGTGATGCAGTTATCGGCGCAGTCTCGGACCACTTCGTACTCGATCTCCTTCCAGCCTGTGAGATCTTCTTCCACGAGCACCTGCGGCGATTCCACGAACGCCACTTTGCAGAGCTCCTCGAGCTCCGCAGCGTTTTTGGCTCTGCCGCTCCCTTTACCACCAAGCGCGTAGGCGGCGCGAATGATGACCGGGAAACCGATCTGGTCGCCTGCCTGCATGGCATCGTCCATCGCATTACATGCAAACGACCGGGGAACATGCACGCCGATGGCGTTCAATTCTTTATTGAAGAGCGCACGGTCTTCGGTCATGCGGATGCTCTCCACCGGCGTCCCAAGCACGCGGATATTGTGCTTCTTGAGTGTTCCGGCCGTATCGAGCGCAACGCCGCAGTTGAGCGCGGTCTGGCCGCCGAAACTGAGCGCAATCGCCTCGGGCTTTTCCCTCTCGATGATCCGCTCGACGAAATCGGGCGTCACGGGCTCGAAGTACACGCGGTCAGCCAGTCCCCAGCTCGTCTGGTTCGTGGCGATGTTGGGGTTCACCAGAACCACTCGGAGTCCTTCTTCTTTAAACGCCTTGATTGCCTGGCTTCCCGAATAGTCAAATTCGCCCGCTTCGCCGATCTTCAAAGCGCCGGAACCGAGAAGCAGAATCGTTGTAATTTTGGAAAAATCGTCCCTCCCGCCCGCATGGGCGCCGGAGGAGCCGACGTCCTTTCTCTCGATCATGTCCACGGCAGGGTAGTGGACAAATGGAAAATTGAAAATGGAAAATTGAAAATTCTTTCCCGTGAGGAATATACTGCGTGTATGCGCAAATTCGTCCTGATGACGGGCCTCGTCTTGCTTCCGATCCTCGCTGTCGCAGCCGATTCTCTCGAATACCTCATTGATGACGCCGAACGGTTCGAGGAAGAGCTTGATCGCATGGAGACCGAACGGGAGTGGGACGCGTCGGATGCTGCGGATATGGAATCCGCCGATCTGATTCCTGACCCTGGACTTGCCACGGAGGATGCCGGTCGCGCGGGAGAAGCTTTGGAGAAGGGGATGTACGTTCGGATCAAGATCGACGGCGTGCCGGTGGATCTTACGGATGTTCCCAAGGACACCTGGTTTGCGCCCTATGTACGCTCCGCCGCCGATGCCGGTATCGTCTCCGGATACCGCGGTGAAAATGGTCTTCCGCTTGGGCTTTACGGTCCTGCCGATCCCGTCACCATCGAACAGGTCGCCAAGATCGCCTTTATCGCATCAGGGACACCTATCTCCGATTGCGGATCGGAACTGTTGAACG
>JBBTVH010000188.1:0-7727 GCA_038063355.1 Patescibacteria group bacterium
GAAGCGGAAGATCTTTGTGAGATAGGTGCCCGGATGGCCGTGGCTTAGGTGCCCTCCATGGCTCAAATCCATGCCAAGGACGCAATCGCCCGGCTCCAGAAGCGCAAAGTACATCGCGACGTTGGCGGGGCAGCCCGCGTGCGGCTGGACGTTGGCATGGGCGCACTTGAAGAGCTGCTTTGCGCGCTCGATCGCAAGCGTCTCCACCTGATCCGTGAACTCCTGTCCGCCGTAGTAGCGCTTGCCCGGGTACCCTTCGCTGTATTTGTTGTTGAACACCGTTCCCATCGCTTCCATCACCGCGGGTGAGACGTAGTTTTCCGAGGCAATAAGTTCTACGCCTTCGCGTTGGCGCAGCATTTCACCCTGCAATGCTTTGAATACTGCAGGATCGTTTTTGCCAAGGAAGTCGTAGGTGAACATGTGCAGGGAAGATACAAGATGCAAGATACAAGATACAAACAAATCCCAAGGAAGAAGATCAAATGATGTGCGCAAGGACTCGATTTTGTATCTTGGATCTTCTTTGTATCTTGTGTCTTGTATCTTCAGCACTCTGTAATGCCCCGAGCTGTAGCAATCGCATCCATCTTCACATCGTGCGATTCCACGGGCACCGAGTCCACAATCTGGCATTCAAGCGCAATGCCGATCAATTGCATCGAGACGCCTTTTTCGCGCTGCTCCGCGATCCATTTGTCGTAGCCGCCGTTGCCGCGGCCGAGGCGATTGCCTTTGGCGTCGAATGCGCGGCCGGGGATGAGAATGGTCAGACGATTTGCGATTTGCCATTTGCGATTTGCCATTGGGGTGGCTGTTACGGGTGGCTCGAGCGTTCCTAGTTTTCCGCGTACGAGTTTTGTGAGATCGGTGGCCTGCCGGAAGATCAGCGTTCCCTCGAAGCAGGGGAGGAACAGCGGATCGCTGCGGCGGAGGACTTCGACCAGAAACGGCGTGATATCGGGCTCGGAGCGCATCGGGTAAAAGGCACAGATCGGCGTGCCTGCGGGAATTCCTTCGGTGAGTCTCCGCGAAAGCGAGCGGCTCTCGGCAGAGCGTTCGGTGTCGGTGAAGCGCTTCAGGCGTTCGTCGATGGATTCCCGGAGGAGGGCTTTTTCTTCAGAGAGGTGCATGGGGGATAGCTTCTTAGCTTCTTAGCTTCTTAGCAATGACGTTCAAGGACCTCCTTTATTTTTTTCATGCTTTGCCCCTAAGAAGCCAAGAAGCTAAGAAGCTAAGAAGTTGGCACCTAAAAAATCTCCGCAGCCGCCTCCGCCAGATTCACCGATTCCTGTACAGGCCCTTCTTTCGTCGGATCCTTCTGTCCGTCCAAAATGCATTCCAGGCGCAGCTGGCGCTTGAAGATTTTTTCGAGCGTCTCTTCGATCTTGCGGCTGGCTTCTGTGGTGGACACTTTTTCGCGGTGGAAGGAAGAAGGGAACCCCAGTGTGATCTTTCCATCGGTGACGGACGTGATACGGCCGTTTTTCAGAGACATCTTCACGGATGGCGGCGTAGTGGCATTCACCACTTCTCCCCAGAATTCCTGAACGGTATCCATCGTGACCTCGGGCGCTTCGATGGTGGCAGCAGCGGGTGCCGGAGCTTTTGGCTCGTTTTTTTTCTGGGGCATGCTTGCATTGTCGGTTACCTCATCTTTATTGCGGGACGTCGGTATGCTTTTTTCCTTTGGCAGCCGGGACGGCTGCGTTACGGTTTCTTTTTCCTCGCGCTTGATCGGGGCGGATGCGGACAACGTTGTGCCGGTGCACAGCGAAAGCAGTGCGGATTCCAAGATCAGCCCCGGCACCGGAGCGATGCGCACGTCGCGGATGGCGTGGAGGAGCGCATCGAGCATCTGGAGCATGCGGTCGATGGGTTCTTTGCGGCCGATCGCTTCGTGCATCTTTTCGCGGAGCGCACCGAGGATCTGGCGGAGGAAACTATCGAGCGGCACGCCGGTCTCTTCCACTCTCCGGACGATCGTGATGATCGCTTCCGTGTCGCATGCGTCGATTGCCGTGAGCACGGCCTGCACTTCTTCCTGTCCCGTTCCTCCTACGCGGTCGAGAACATCTTCCACCGTGATCTTCGGAAGCGACCGCAGCTGGTCTAGTAATCCAATGGCGTCCCGGAGCGCCCCGGCGCTGTGGGCGGCGACCGCACGAATGGCTTCGCGGTCGATGGTGAGCCTCTCCTGGTCTGCGATATACTGGAGGCGGCGGATGATGTCTTCCTCGCGGATCGCGCGGAAGGGGAAGCTCTGGCAGCGCGACTGTATCGTTGCCGGGATCTTTTGCAGCTCTGTCGTCGCGAGAATGAAGTAGGCGTACGGCGGCGGTTCTTCCAGCGTTTTCAGAAGCGCGTTGAAGGCGCCCTTCGAGAGCATGTGGACTTCGTCGATGATGTACACCTTGGCGCCCGCGGCGACGGGAGAAAACTGAATCTTCTCAATGAGGTCGCGAATGTTATCGACTCCGGTGTTGCTTGCGGCGTCGATTTCCAAAAGGTCCACGATCGTCCCTTCCTCCACTCCTTTAATGATCTGTTTCTGGATTTTTTCATCTTCAATACCGCGGATCATGAGAATCTTTGCGAGGATTCGCGCCACGGATGTCTTTCCCGTTCCACGCCCGCCCGCAAAGAGATAAGCGTGTGAGAGCTTCTCTTGGGCGGCTGCCTGCTCCAGGGTGGTGACCACATGTTCCTGGCCGACGACGTCGGCGAAGGACAAGGGCCGGTATTTGCGATATAACGACATGGGAAAATAGCATAGCGTTATCTCAGGCACTGAAGAAATTGTTTGATTGTTATATTGCTGTATTGTTCGCAAGCGTTGATGGATTTTTTCTATGCGTAAAGACGATCCTTTCGCTTGCGAGCAATAGAGCAATACAGCAATATAACAGCCTATGCATCTCACCAAAAAGCACCTCTTTCTCGCCGGAGCACTCCTTCTCGTTTCCGCCTGTTCCGATACCACGGGCCTTTCCAAGGATTCTTCACGCACTCCCCGGGGCAATGCCAACGCGGCGGTAGCGGTCGTGGAGTACGGCGATCTGCAGTGCCCGGCCTGCCAGGCCGCCCACACGCAGATCAACGCTCCACTGCTGCAGAAATACGGCGCGCAGATCCGCTTTGAATTCAAGCATTTCCCGCTGCGGTCCATCCACCGCTACGCGCTGGAAGCCTCCATGGCATCGGAGTGCGCGGCGGACCAGGGCAAGTTCTGGGAGTACGTGGACGTGGTCTACAGCGAGCAGAAGAAACTCGACATTGCACAGCTTTCCGTATGGGCGAAGACGCTCGGGCTCGATGAAGATCTTTTTGACCGCTGCATGAAGTCCAAAATCAAGCGCACAACGGTGCTTGCGGATTACGAGGAGGGCCAAGGCCTCGGCGTGACCGGAACGCCCACCTACTTCGTGAACGGCAAAAAAGTGGAAAGCGGGCTTGATACGCTCTCGGCTGCGATTGATGAGGCGCTCGGGGGCATCATCCAGAAATTATAAGTTGTCGCTGGGTAGAGACGTCACGCGTGACGTCTCTACTTGTTGAGCTGCGCAAACGAATGCAGCCTCCCAAGCTCGTTGTCCCACAGCACCACCGTGCGGTAGAGCAGGGGATTTTCCACGGAGGGAACTTCGTACGCATGTGCGCCGTAGGCCGTCTGGATGGGGCCGAGGTCCATAGCGGTGTCGTCCGGGAATTCCACGTCGCGGGGATCAACAACCGTCGTCAGATACACATGTAAGCCCGGCAGGGGATCTATCTCGAAGAGCGTGCCGACATAGAGCGTGTCATCGATATAGAGGAAATCGCCCTTGGCATACTCATTGATGGGCACGAGGTTTCCCGTCGTCCCTTCGCGCTGCTTTTCTCTGGCTTCGCGTGCCACCTGCAGCCAATGCTTGCGCTGCGTTTCGACAAATGCCTTCTTTGCCGGATCCTCAAGGACGGGATTTTTGGTGATATCGAGCTCCACAAGCCGATCCACCATGCTCTCGGCGTACCGCTCCGCAAAGAGGGGGTTTTGCAAAAGATTATCGATCGTAACGGTCTTTGCCGTGCAGCCCGCGAGGGTAGCGGCGGAGATCAGGCCGGCGAGGAGCATCTTTTTCTGCATGGGGGGAGCGATTGTAGCCGATTGAGGGGCGGTGGCAAGCCACGTCGGTCGCGACCGACGTGGCAAGCGCAGGCCTACAGGCCTGCGACTGCGACCTAGGCAGCCGCTTTGCCCTGCTTCTGTACGTCGAGCCTGCGCACACAGCTCATGATCTTCGGGAAGAGATCCCGGAGCACGTAGGAGTGCGTCTCGTAGTCCACGCCTTTCGGAACCAAGGTCGTCCAGTATTTGAAGGCGTAGTTGTCCTTCCCCATGGTGATGTCTTCCGTGAGGCTTTCATGCATGTCCTTCGTGTAGTGGAGCACTTGGGGCGACCACTCGCCGCGCTGGTACTTGCGGACCACCGGGCGGCCATGACGCGTAGCGATGTTGGCGTAGCCGCGACCCTGCCCTTCCTTCAACACCTTCTGCGTGTCCGCTTCCGAGCGCTGGCGGAGAAGTTCCTCTTTCTGGTCATCGAGGTGCCCGTGTTGCCGGCACCACACACGGTTGTACCACAGCGACTTGAGTGCGCGCGTCACACTCTCGCCGCGTTCCATCGCCGAGCGGAAGAGCGGCTGGACGATTGTGGGGACTTGAGAGAGAAGCATTTCCATCTCGATCTTCGGATCGACATTCTCTGTATGGCTTTTGGCCCCATGTTCGGACTTCTGCGTCTTTAGATACTGCTCGAGGGACAGAAGCTTCTGCATGTCTGCCGGCGGAAGATCCTTCGTGTACGCCTGCCGGATCAGGTACTCCGCCGAGGCCCAGTCTTTCGCATCGATCTCGCGGCGGATATCCAGAATCAGCGGATGCATGGATGCGAGTTGCGTGTCTTTCATCCGGTATTCGGCTTCCTGCAGATAGGACATGCGGCTCTCGTAGTGCATGTCGAGGAATTTCTTTTTGGAGATGAAGGTGAAGCTCGGAGGCTTGCCTTCTTTTTTCACGCGCGCCTCGAGCTTGTCGAATTCCATCGATGCTTTTCTCCAGTGCCAGATAAGGACCGGAAGAGAGGAGTTGCCGTTTCCGTTGATGAACTCTTCGATTTTCTGGGGATCGGCTTTGCTCTCGAAAATCCGCCGCAGCCACGTGCCGATCTTCGCTTTGGAAAGCGCGTCATTGGCCACGGCCTGGTTGAGCATGTGCTTGGCTTTGTTGTAGAGCTTCTTTCTGTTCGTGCGGTTTGCCGCAAGCACTGCGAGAGCTTTATCCACGGCACCGCGACGAAAAGCGAAGTGCATGTTGTTGAATCCCTGGGCATATACGACGCGGACCTCAGGCACATCCTCCGGCTTGATGTCTTTTTCCTTGCAGAGCTTGTCGAGCTTACCGGTGTCGTCGCCGAGTTTTTCCCAGTTGCGGTACCAACCCGGGAATGTCTCTGTCAGGAACTGTTCTTTTTTCCAGTGGTGCACGTTTGAATCTTTGAGACGAGCGATCCACTTGTCTCTGCTTGCACTGGAAATCCATTTCTGTCGGAGGGCATGCTCGATCTGCGTATTGAATTGATCTTCCTGCAGCTGCAGTTTTTGAACGAGATCGGGCAGGTAATACGTGATTGTACTGCGGACGTCTTCGATGCGTTCTTCGTAGGTATTCTTCCCGCGCTCGAGCCACATACTCTCGTTAAAGAGGGACGATGTGAACTCCCGCCGGTCCGCATCCGAAATCATGGAAGTCTGTGCCATTGCGTTGCGGTATGCGGCGTTTGCATCTCTTGCTATGGATTGGAATTTTTCGCGCGCAACAGCTTCATTGGGATTTTCATCATCCTGTTCTCCGTTGGACACCTTCAACCGGGAAAAAGATTCCGTGCCGGATGCTGTGCGTGTTGCCATGGGGATCCCCATTTTCGGCGCTTTCGTGATATTGGGCAATTTTTCTGGGTACATTTGTTATGCACCGTGTAGAGACGTGCCGGTGGCACGTCTGATTCATATCCGGAGACGTACCACCGGTACGTCTCTACGGTGGATTTTGTCCTTTCATCTTCGCTTCTTCCTCTTTATCCTACGCACATGATCCTCTCTGATCGCGACATTAAGGCTGCCGTGGTTTCTGGCAGGGTAAAAATCACCCTGCAGGACGGGCTTACTTCCGAGGAAGCCCAGGCGGAGCTTTTCACCCGCATTCACGCTTCCTCATTGGATCTCCGGCTAGGCCCCACGTTCAAGCTCTACGAGCACAGCAAGTTTGCCGTGCTGGATCCCAAAAATCCCGAAAGTTTTGCCGGCAACATGCGCACGATCACCATCCCCGAAGGAGAATCCTTCATTGTACAGCCGGGGGAATTCGTTCTCGGCGTCACGCAGGAGACGATCACCGTCCCGGATGACCTTGTCGTCCGCGTAGAAGGAAGAAGTTCGCTCGGGCGGCTCGGGATCATCGTCCACTCCACGGCAGGATTTGTGGATCCGGGCTTCTCCGGCACCATCACGCTCGAGATCAGCAACCTGAACCGTCTCCCTGTTGCGCTGTACCCGGGCATGCGTATCTGCCAGTTGGCATTCGAAATGATGAGCAGCCCGGCCGATATGCCGTATCACAAGAAACCGGGGAGTAAGTATCAGCACCAAGTTCTTCCGGAGGAAAGCAGGCTGGCGTCGGATGCGGTGTTTGCGCGGAAGTAGGCGCAGACCATTGCTTATTTGAGAGAAATATCCTATAACGCACGACCTCTTTCGGATGGTCCGGAAGGGGATTGGTCTTTGACAATTCACACAGGAGCATGGTGTTTCTGGCAGGGGATCTGTGAGTGGATTTGCGAATCCATTTTCCGATCCTCTGTAAAAAATGTGTTTCAGCCATCCCAAAAAATAGAAGGAGTGTTCGATGTTGTATCTTATTTGTGCGGTATTGGTATTGTCGGTCATCGTACTGACATCGCTGTTCGTTGAGAGGTTAAAGAGAAAAGTGGCAATCTTTCTCGGCATCGGAGCAACAACGGTTGGCGGTCTTTGGGTGTTTGGCGGTGAGCAGGAGCATCACGTTCTGCATCATGTGTATATCGTCGACTACCCGCAGTTCATCATGGTGCCATTGGCTACCGTGCTGATCGCATGTCTTGCCTTGTTTGCGGTTCGCGTGAAGGACGGAGTTGGTGTTGCTTGGTTCATGCTTTTGCTCTGTCCACTTGCCGGGAACTTTGCGACGACGTGGTCGCTCGTTCCCATCGGGCTATCGCTCACTCCGGTTCTCAAGCGCCTTTACCCTGATCGTTGGTTTCGGATCCTGCTTGCTGTCTGCATCTTCAGCATGAATATGCTTGCGCTGGGGACACTCGCAGCGGATCCGCCCCAAGCACTTTGGGCGGTGAAGGCTGCGGTTGCAGGCAAGCCATTAGGATTTTTCTTCCCGTGGATGCAGTTCTGGCCGTATATCCTCATTACATGGGCATTATACGGTGTGACACTTGCACGATTTGGAGTGCGATTTCACAGTCCGCTCAGGGAACTTGCAGGTATACGACCTGCGCAATGGTGGAAGGCTGGCTACGGCATCGCCATAGCGGCATGTGTGTCCTATGCCATCACTTTTCTTGTGGGATATCAGGTAACCATCTTCCTTGGGATCGTCTGTCTGATTGTTGCACTCTCATCATTGTGTTTTGATCACC
>JBBTVH010000189.1:0-3110 GCA_038063355.1 Patescibacteria group bacterium
TGGCGGCGGTTTCCCAGTCGGTGCTGGAACTGCCGTCCCAGACGGCGGTGGTGTGATTGCCTGCGGCAAGCTCTGCAATCTCCCCCGCAGACAGTGCGCGGGAATAGATGCGGACGTCGTCGAGGAGGCCGTTGAATCGGGAAGTGCCATCAGCTTGGTCACCCCCGATTCTGATAGCGTAACCGCTCGTACTGAAAGGATTAGTAACCGTCGCTGTACCGCTCGGATTCCCATCAAGATAAAACGCAACTGTTGTGCCATTGCGAGTCATGGCAACGTGATGCCACGCCGCCGTGCCAACCGTTCCAGAGGACTGGTAATAGCCACCAATCGTATTTCCATACAATGATATCTTTTGTTGGTAGATGGACAAAAGATAATCCCAAGTGGCCCCACTTTGCTTAGACAAAATTTCGTCATTTCCCTCTCCGTTCCGAAATATCCAGGCAGAAAAAGTTATATCATTCGCAATTTCAAACGCAGAGTTTGCTGGCACTCCCACATAATCATCCGTCCCATCAAAACTCAACGCATACGGATTGGTGAAGCTGATAGCATTCGTCGGGCTGGCGCTCCACGTCGGGTCGCTTGTCAGCGTGCCGTTGTTGCCGTGGCCGGAGGAGTCGGCGGTGAGGGTGCCGGTGCCTTCGTCGAATTTCCAGTAGCCCACAAGGCTATCAGTACTTACGGCAGCTTGGGCAGTAGGGATTATCCACGAGCGTACCGTTCCCCCACCCCCAGCCCCTCCCCCGAGGGGGGAGGGGGGCGTCATGATGAAAAATGCAGCGATAACAAACACCGCTGCTACTCTCTCACTTTTTTGAGAGAGCGATTTTGCCGCTTTGCATGAAAATCCAAGCACGATGGCTAAGATCTTATCATAAAGGGCCTCAATTCCTGCTAGTCAAAATTTCCTGTACGGGAGTGCCGGGGTAAGGGCGAAAAATATTGACGGGCGCATGATCATTGGTTATGATAGAGGGGAATCCCTATGATGAGGTAGTGCGGATGTGGTTCTGTCCCTCCGCGTTGCCTCGTTTTTTCATATATTCCAATTTCGTACGCATGTCAGTCAGATAGAAAATGCGACTTTTTGCTGCGCGCCGCAATAATTGCGAACATGTTTCCTGATGCGAGCTGATGACCATTCGCAACTTCTCCATTTCGGAAAGATACTCTACGAGACAAGCGAAATCACCGTCACTGGTCACGATGACTGCCTGTTCATAATTGGGATACTCAATCATGGCATGCAACACAAGTTCGGCATCCACGTTGCCTTTCGTCTTGCCTTTCCCCGTCAGCACCGTCTTGAAGATCAGCACGAAACCCGCTTGTTGCAGCGAGCTGTAGAGGCGCTGATTTTCCGGGATGAAGCCAATGAAGAGAAATGCCTTTTCTACCCGATATTTATGCGACAAGTAGATTCTGAAGCGTTTCCAGTCGAGCTTCCACCCCATGTCACGAACGCCCAAGTTGAGGTTCTGCGCATCGATGAATGCGTAGGAGATGGGACGTTTCATGGGAACGGAAGCACTCATCGTGCCGAGTATACCCATTGCAGAATTGTATAGCTACGATCCTGCCGTCAAATAAATTTCCTGTACTGGAATACGGGGACACCCCTCACCCGTACTCCAAAAACCCGTATTCTCGAAGGACAAGAGCCTCTTCACGTCAAAAAATAATGCTTCGCAGCGTACGAAAACTGCTCGATAAACAGCTGCTTGAAATACCGGATATTGTGCTGCTCGTAGAACAGAATCACCGCTTTCTTATATTCTTTTTCATCGATGCTACGGAACGACAGTGGGCAAAACCCATGGGCGATGAGCAAAGCATTGCCGAGCAAACGTGCGGTGCGCTTATTGCCGTCTTCGAACGGCTGAATGTAGGCGATGAGGAGGAGCGCCATGAGGGATTTGGCGGGAGGGTGTGACTGCGCATTGATCGCATCCAGTGCCGCCTGAAGCGCCTCACGCAGTTGCGTGCGGATGCCCATCGGCCGGTAGGTGGTACCGAGGATGCCGACAGGTGCGCCACGCAAACCGCGCGTGACCCCGAGATTTTTGACGATCAACGCATGAAGCTGCTCGATCGTACGCAGGGAGACGGGCGTATAGTCCCCGGGATGCGCCGCGATGAATTCGAGCGCCGCTTTGTGATTGAGAATCATCTGCGCCTCCTGATACGGATGTCCGTCCGCTTCCCGCTGCTCTTTCAGCAACACTTCCGTATCCAATAACGAATAGGTATTGCCTTCGATTTGCGAGGATTTCCAGGAGAATTCCGCCGTGAACCGTTCCATTTCTTTTCGTATGACCGTTGGCGGAAGCTTACCCATCCGCTGTCTGTACGCATCGTTGAGCGTGGTGAGCGTTTCGTATTCCTGCGGGGTAAACGCATCGGAGAATGCAGCAAGCGCAGAGGGGTGATAGGTCGGATACAGCAGTGCGCGTCTGATATCATCAACCATAAAGTATGCATCATGATCGATATGCCGCTGTGACGGGTTTGCAAGATTCTCTACGTACCGCACTGCCCGGCCTTTCCCCATTTTTCGCACCATGCCCCGCGCAATTTGTGCGTCCAGATCCCGAATGACCGTGATGCGCGACAGATGGTCCAATGCCCCGCGTAGTTCGGCCAAAATTTCCCGCGTTGCAGCGCCTCCGCTCCTTTTGCGAATACTATCGAGAATAGTCAATTGGCGATGTGTGAGAGTCATATCTCACACAATTGTATCATATTTTTATGTTTATTGCATCATTTTGAGACGATTACTGTGCCGGTCCGATTTCCCCCGGAGCGAGATTTCCTAGGGGTTACGGCTGTCTATTTCATCACTTCTTTGACCAGAGCGATAATCTTTGCGACTTCCGCGCGATTGATCGAATCATCCGGACGGAAACGATTGAGCAGAGCACCGTCCGGTGCCGTGTCGCCAGTCACGAATCCGGCGAATGTCGCAAGCGCGATCGCCGCGCTATAGGGATGATTCGTCGGCACATCGGAATATGTCGAGAGAGTTTTTGTGATCGGGAAACCCATCACCTCGAGTATCGTCTGGATCACGGCTCCACGAGTGGCAGGAGTGTTCACATCGAGCG
>JBBTVH010000190.1:0-1349 GCA_038063355.1 Patescibacteria group bacterium
TCGCTGGTCACAGTGCAGAAAGATCCGCACACGGGACAGGATATTGAAACGGCGATGTACCGGTTGTTGACGAAAAAGGCGGTGATTCCCTCGCAAGAGGAGACTCGGAGAAATCCAAGAGCACGCAGTGCCAAGCTGCGGGTGATCATGAAAACTTCTTAGCTTCTTGGCTTCTTAGGGGCAAAGAAAGAACCATGTTTGGTATGTATTGCTAAGAAGCTAAGAACCTAAGAAGCTTCACTCGTTCGATCAAATAATCTATCCAACCTTCGCGCCTTCTGGTACCCTCTTCTACCGTGACCCCTGCCTCTCCTCCAAGCATCCGCCGCCGGGCTACTCTCGGACGGATGGTGAACCAGAGCGCCGTGATTCTTACGGCGGCTATCGGCGGCATTATCCTCACTCTGTCGTTGCTCATTCTCTTTCACCAGAATGCCAATGCGACTAAGGGCTATACACTGAGAACCCTAGAGCGCGAACGCTCGGAACTCCTTCTGGAAGAAGAGGTGTTGAAGATGCAGATTGCCGACGCCCAGGCCCTCAAGCGTCTGGAACAAGACCCCGTGATCGCCCTGATGATTCCGGTGCGCGGGGCCAAATTTGTGGAAGGGGAGGAGACGATGGCGCGGGAGGTGGCAAAAAACAGACAATAGCAATAGGACAGTAAGCTGCTGCTTTTGCAGAATTGCTGTATTGTTCAATTGTTTGCAAGCGACAACTTAAAATTAGCAATACAACAATATAACAATTTATCAATATTCCCCGTCGGGACAGTCAATGCCAATTCTGCTATACTACTTGGAAACCCATGAAAAAAATCATACCGTTTAGCGCGATGACTTCCGTGCTGCTGCTCGTTGCAGCGGCGGTGTCCCTGCAGGGCGGAGGAGCTGCGGTCACCGAGCAATCGCTCGCTGACTGCATCGGCAAACCGTACGGATATCCGGGCTGTCCGGTGAAAAAGGAGGCTACATCTTTCAGCTCTTCGTCGGCTGCCCCGCTGAACTGCGGCGATGGCGTGCTCGACGATGACGAGGAGTGTGACCTCGGCCGCCACAACGGCATCACCAACTGCACCGAGGAATGCCAAATCCTTTTCTGCGGCGACGGTAAGGTGAATGCGCACATCGGCGAGCAGTGCGAACCGGAAGTGGAAGAGGTGTACGTGCTCGACGACGTCTCAGGCGTTCTTACCACCCAGATCCGCTTTATCCAGAAAAGCTGCGGAACATTCTGTTCCCCGCCAGTCTGCGATGAGAAAGGATTCTGCAAGGACGGCTGCAAGTTGATTTTCCTTGCGGCGTGTGCCGCTTCCTCGTCTTCGGCCTCGGCTACCCCACTCGCGTTGC
>JBBTVH010000191.1:0-2289 GCA_038063355.1 Patescibacteria group bacterium
TCGGCATTTTTAATAGTGGAGAGCCGGTTCGCAATGACGATCGCGGTACGGCCGGCGATGGCCTCGTCGATCGCCTCCTGGATCAGCTTTTCTGTCTGGCTATCGAGTGAACTTGTCGCTTCATCAAGAATGAGAATCTCCGCGCCTTTGAGAAGCGCACGAGCAATGGCGACTCGCTGCTTCTCTCCGCCGGAAAGTTTCACCCCCCTATCTCCGACAAGCGTCTGGAGTCCTTGCGGCAATCGTTCTACAAACTCCAAAAGGCGTGCGCGGCGGATGACCGCTTGTAAATCTTCGTCGGGGACGCTCTCCAGACCGTAGAGAATGTTGTTGCGCAGGGAATCATGGAGAAGCAAAGTTTCTTGGCTCACAATCGCCACGTGCGCGAGGTACGAGTCGAGTGTGAATGAGCGGATGTCTTTCCCATCCAGAAAAATCGATTGCGAGGGGCAATCGTAGTAGCGCATAAGAAGATGAATCAATGTGCTCTTGCCAGCGCCGGAGGGTCCTACGATTGCCGTCATCTGCCCCTTGCGAATGGTGAAAGAAACGTTTTGCAGCACCTCGCGATCGTTGTAGGAAAAGGAGAGATTCTTACAGGTGATATCCGTCGTCATTCCCGGGAAACGATCAGAACCCGTCTGCACGAAGAATTTTCCGGTATCGTTGAAAATCTCAAGAACGGCTTCGAGTGGTCCTGCCGTATGCGCGAGTACTCCGCGAAATCCGGAGACCATGCCGAATTTGCTCGTGGCATTGACAACGACATAGAAATACACGATGAGCGCAGATGCCGAAGCGATTTGATTGCGACCGAAGATGAAGAGCGCCGCCCCAAAAATCGCGGAAACGACGAGGATCATCATGATCTCCTGGATCGGCTGAATGAATGATAGGAGGATATTCCCGCGAAAATCCAGGCGAGCTTTCTCATCGCTGATCTGTGTGTAGCGGCGTTGCTCTAGGCGTTCCGTGCGGTACGCTTTCACGAGCGGCATTGTCGAGAGGATCTCGATAGATTTTTTATTGAGAGCGGAACCGCGCTCCGTGGTGACGTGGGAGATGTTTCTGAGTCGCACGACGACGGTTTTTACAAGCATGTGCAGTAGGAAAAACGGAGGCAGAGCGATCAGCGTGAGTTTCCAGGAAATCAGCAACATCACCGTGAAGTATGCGATGAGCGCGAAGAGCGAATTCACAAACTTATCAATGCCCACGAGAGGAAGGAGGGCTTTTCGGGAAAATTCGAGAAGCACCACTCCGTGATGACCGATGTTGGACGTGTCAAAGAAAAGCTTGCCGAAGCTCAGATATCGGGAAAACAATTCCTTTCGCAGGTGGTGGACCGTCCGCTCGGAAAAGTACGACATGCTGACCACTGAAAGGAGGCGCAGGAGACTTTTGAGAATGTAGATGCAGACGAAGCTCCCCAGAAGCACGGCAAAGAGAAGTTTGTCGTTTTGCAACACAGTCGGAGGAAGCATCTCCATGATATCTCCGAGAACGGGAGTATCGATCACGAATGCGAAGCTTTTTTGCAAAAAACCGTTCAGGATCGGAATCAGAAGTCCCATGCCAACCCCTTCAAATGCTGCCGCAAGAATCGCGAAGATAATGGGGATAATGATATGCAGCGGGCGGATGTGAATTCGCCGCAAAAGATAGAATAGCTTCCCAAAGGTCGAAGTGCTCTGCAACTGCATATATATACCGATTCACGCTATCGCACAGGCAGTGCCCGCGCAAGGAAAAGGCGCGGACATACGAGCTCGTAGATCCTCGTTCTACTACAAGCGGTACAACAACACGCTCGCTTTCAGCATCAACAACACATACTCACGGTACGCACGGGAGTGCACAGCCCGGTACAAAGCGGAACAGAGAACGATAGAGCTCCCCTTTTTTTACGTCGCCTGCTTTACCGCAGCGCATTTGAGTTGCCCATAGCATTGCCGAAGCAAATTGGCAGACGCTTCAAGCGGGTAATGTTTCAGAACTTCCGTACGGAAATGCTCACCGCACTGCTTGCGCTCCTGTGCCGGGAGCCGCAGGAACGCGTCGACACGTCGTACGAGTGTGCCGGTATCGCGTGCGGGCACGACGAGCGATGCGTCGATTGGTGCAAGGACTTCGTGTACTGCCCCCCCGCCAAAGGCAAACGCGGGTCGGCCACAGGCCAGCGCTTCGATGAGGGATAATCCGAATCCCTCGTAGAGAGAGGTGGAGAGGAGCACGGAGGACCGCTGTACCAGAGAACGTACCGTCGCCTGATCGACGGTACCGTGAACG
>JBBTVH010000192.1:0-4395 GCA_038063355.1 Patescibacteria group bacterium
TCCCCTCAGCTCCACCATCTTGACAGTAATGAACAAAAGGATATTGTATCCATATGACAAATCCTGTTGCAAATTTCGGCTCGTTTCTGGAAACAAGATTGAGGGCTGATTTTATAAATCATGAAATAGATATGACAAATGACGACGGCACTACACAGTTGAGAATAACCAATAACAATGAATACCGCAGTCTTTCATCGAATGGTGCAACATCGGAAATTTGCGGTCCCTACGGCAGAACGACTGTCGTTCTTGAAATTCGGGGAGAAGTCACCAAGCTTTTGGAAAGCAGCGGCACCGAGGATCATGAATCTGCAGCAATTTATTTTGAAGGTTATATTGAGAGGCAACGCAGTTTATTTAACAATGCGGCTTAAGACAAGCGAGCAAAGAAAGGAATTCACATTACAAAGAAGATGACGTATTCCAATCAATCGGAACAAGACCATCGTCCTTGGCATCCACTCTGACAGGAATCTCAATGGGTGTGACGGGCGGCCGGACGATGACTGGCGCATGCCGTACTCTCGGAGGCAAGTAAGGGGTTTCCTCTCCTCCATTACCCGGATTTGCGGGAGCTTTGATGGAATCGGGATTATGTTCGCGCTCATACGTTCTCCCGGATTGAAACGCAAAATGAAGCGCTGCTGCGCCAAAAATCACAACACCCAACCCTGCGCCGATCACCTGATTGCGGGAACGTGCCTTGTACACTTCGAGTAATTCTGTCCCACGCTCACGTTCTGCAACAGTACCATCAGCATGGCCGTCCAAATATTCCTGAGTCATCAGTTCATCTATCTCATTTGTCATAATTGAATTATTAACACTATTTAAGCTAAAAGCAAGTATTGATTTTGAGCTTTTCTCACACGATACAGCCGCCTAGAATCAACGTATGCACGTCATCCTCTTCCTCGCTTCCAAATCCGACGCCGACTTTGTAAAACCCATGGAGGACATCCTGAAGGAATTCGGGGTCCCGGTAAAAACGGTGATGGCCTCGGCCCACAAGGTGCCCGACAAAGTGGTGAAGATCGTCGAAGAACTCAATGCGATGACGGAACCGACCGTGGTGATTACGGTGGTGGGGATGAGCAACGGCCTCGGCGGTGTGGTCGCAGGGACCTGCATCCATCCGGTCATCAATTGCCCGCCGCATAAGGATCTCGACGAGTACCACACGGATATCCACAGTAGCCTGCGCATGCCGAGTGATGTTCCAGCGTTGACGGTGCTTCACCCGAAGAATGCCGCGCTGGCCGCAGTACGGATTTTGGCGGAAGGGGATGCGGGGCTTCGCAAGAAGATTGAGGAGCGGTTGGCGAAGATTAAAGCAGGGTATTGAAAGTATGAGGTATTAAGTATTATGTATTAGGTATCGCAAGCGAAGACCTAATACTCGATACCTAATACTTCATACTATGGAGCTCTCCCTCCCCCTCCTCGAAACCCAGTTCAAAGCATGGAAAGGCTGTCCGCTTTCGGAAAAGGCAAATCCTGTATTTGGCGAAGGAGCTCCGGCCGCCTCCATCATGTTTGTGGGCGAGGCGCCGGGAGAACAGGAGGATAAAACCGGACGCCCGTTCGTGGGTGCCGCCGGCAAGTTTCTGGATGAACTTCTCCTGTCGATCCATCTCAAGCGTGAGGATGTCTACATCACCAACGTCGTAAAGTATCGGCCGCCGGCCAACCGCGACCCGACGGATCTGGAAAAAGAGCAATGCATGCCATGGCTTAAGCTCCAGATCTCCCTCATCAAACCCAGCATCATCGTCCCGCTCGGACGCCATGCACTGGGGCATTTTTTAAGTAAGACCACAATCAGCAATGCGCATGGAAAACCGCACAAGCTCACCGATGGCATGACAGTGTTTCCCATCTACCACCCCGCCGCCGCACTGCATAACGGAGGATTGCGGCAGGCGCTGTATGATGATTTCAAAGCGCTTGGAGAATTTTTGAAGACAATTGCATAAATTCCAAACGCAGGATTCTTCCTGCGCACGAAGAATCGTGCGCTGGTAGACTGATGATCGTGTCCACTCTCCCTTTCGGCATCGCCGTCGCGGCCGTCTTTTCCCTCACGTCGCTTCTGATCGTGCTCTTTCGCGTGAGCCCCCTCACGGCACCCGCTCAGGCACTGCCTGCGTTTTTCGTCGCCTTTTTCATGACCGTGAGCACCGTCGGCACGATCTTGTTCATCGGTCTCTGGCGCTTCCTTCCGTGGCACGTATGGGACACCGGGAAAATCACGGCGATTGCGCTGCGGCAAGGAATCTTCCTTGGCCTTGCAATGACAATCGTGATGCTCTTTTTAGTCCTGCAGCTCCTAAACTGGTGGATGACGATTCTGATTTTCGGGGTATTTGTGCTGATTGAACTCGCCTGCAGGCACTGACACTGTTGTCTTGCTGAATTGCTGAATTGTTACCCTCCGCTTGCGAACAATACAGCAATACAACAATATAACAATCGTCCTGTCTCTCATGACTGCCCCCCTTCACGACTGGTCCTCCTACGCCGCGCGCATTGCGCAGTCCCCTTCTGCTGATGCTCTCGCCGCAATCGAGCATGAACTCTTTGGACGTAAGGCAGGCGTACTCACGGTGGCACTGAAAGACATGGGAACGCTCTCGCCCGATGAACGACGCAAAAAAGCCGTGGAACTCAATGAAGCGAAGAAATCCCTCACGGAAGCAATCGAACGGAAGCACAAGGAACTCGCAAGCCCCTCCGGGGATCAACTCAAGACCCAGGACGGCATCGATGTTTCGATGGAGCTTCCGGCGCATGAGGAAGGACATCTGCATCTGATTCCCGAGTTCATCCGGAGTATTGAGGAGGTATTCGGGCGCATGGGGTTTGACGTCTGGACGGGGCCGGAGATCGAAAGTGAGGACCTGAACTTCAACTTGCTCAATATCCCCCCGGAGCACCCGGCCAGAGACGGCCAGGACACGTTCTGGATAAAAAATGGCCAACCCTTCGACGGGGCTCAGGACAGGGGGCCAGAGGCCAAGGGCCAGACACCGGTACTCCGAACACACACTTCTCCCGTGCAGATCCGCTACATGCAGACGCACAAACCGCCGTTTCGCATGGTCTGCCCCGGCAAGGTCTACCGCAAAGATTCCGATGCGACGCACTCTCCGATGTTTCATCAATTCGAGGGACTGATGATCGGCAAAGATGTCACCGTCGGCCATCTCAAGGCAGTACTCATCAATGCCCTTACAGAGCTTATCGGTCGAAAAGTGGAATTCCGTTTCCGTACGGGGTACTTCCCCTTTGTGGAACCCGGACTGGAAATGGACATGATGTGGCAGGGAGACCTCAGCGAAAGCCGCGAAGGAAAGTGGCTCGAAATGGGAGGCTGCGGCATGGTCCATCCTAATGTATTGAATAATGTGGGAATCGATCCCGAGCAGTGGCAAGGATTCGCCTTCGGCTTCGGCGTGGAACGGTCGCTCATGATCAAGCATCGGATTCCCGACCTACGCTCGTTTTATGAGGGGGATCTGAGATTTTTGAAGCAGTTTTAAAGGGAAGCGCTTATGCTGCCCCGAACTCAGAAAATACATCGTCTCGTGCGCTACGATTATTTCCAAGCTGCTCCGCAACCAGTGCATCGAGAAGATCATCATCGATGGTGGATTCACCTTCAGCACCAGAGACGACCTCCACCGTCACTGTCCCCTCAGAAGTAACATGTCCGTCAAACGCACGATAGGTGAATGTGACTGTTCCGACGAATCCTGGTTTAGGAGTAAAGAGGAATGTGCCATCAGACTGAGCCTCCAGCGTGCCATCCTCGGACTCTGTGAGGATGGTGTGTGTTACGGTGTTCTGATCGAGATCAATTTTGGGAATACTGATGCTATAAGGAACACCTGCTTCCGTCGTAAAGGTGAGGTCGGGTGCAAGGGGCGGGGTGTTGGCAAGGACAGTGACCTGGAATGACCCTGCAGTAGAGACGCCTGATGCATTCGTCACAATGTAGGACACGGTCACCTCTTCGGATGTACCGATGGGAGCGGTGTACTCGATGTGTCCGGCAGCGTTGACCCTTGCTGTCCCCGATGTCGGCTGTGAGGAAAGAGTGATGGTGACAGGATCACATCCATAGGGATCGAGGTCGCCACCAGCGAGCAATGCAGGATCAAAAGTCACGGTTTCTCCTCCAGATGCCTGAAGGGCTTCCGGTGCTGCAGGAGCGAGGGGAGGGCGGGTATCGGGTCCATTCACCGGACCAGAACCGTGGGCAATCAATGTGTTGATAACAAGCAGAGCATCAACGGGGGAAACATGTCCATCGCCATTGGTATCCAAATTCGCGGGGCGCGTAGCGAGTAAGGATTCTCCTTCGGCTTGCACCGCAGGAGCGACCTGTTG
>JBBTVH010000192.1:4495-10890 GCA_038063355.1 Patescibacteria group bacterium
GGCGCGTAGCGAGTAAGGATTCTCCTTCGGCTTGCACCGCAGGAGCGACCTGTTGCGTAGCAGCACGAACAGAGTCCGTTTGTGCGTTAAGAAGCGAACCTACCAAATCAGAGGAGGCATCGAGAGATAAACGGCTCTCCAGGGTCTCGAATCTCAGACGGCGGTCGGCGTGACGCATAGGAATAGCTTGGGGATGAATTTATGATTATATAAACATATTATTTACAATAAAGCAATATTATTTTATGTAAAGTATATAGGCATTTCTGCCGTGTTTACGCAGACCGCTGAAAACACTCTGTTTCTAACTCCTCCCCCATTCCTTGGGATCCTTCGAAAACGACGCTACGCGCGTTACCTCATCTGGGGTCAATTTCCCCTGCTCCGCAGCCACCGTAAGAAGCATACCAAGCGTTGCCAGCGGATGAAATTTCAGACGATGCTCTTGGGCTGCTTCGGATGCGGCATAGAGCTCGTACGTGAAAATGGCGACGACGTCGGTCACCACGGCCTGGCCTTCTTCACGCAATGCATCCACGGAAGAAACGGCACTGCCACCGGTAGAGAGAAGATCTTCAATGAGGACGACGTGCTTGCCATGCTCCAGATGCCCTTCGATGCGCTTTCCCATGCCATGCTCTTTGGGCTTCGAACGCACATACACAAACGGAAGATCCATGCGGTCGGCGACTAGCGCAGCCCAGCCGATGGCCGCAGTGGCGGTTCCGGCGATGGCATCCGGCGGGATGTGAAGATTACGGACGCGGCTCACAAGCGCATCCACGACGAACTTCCGCGCATCTGGATGGCCATAGAGCAGGCGGTTATCGCAGTAGATGGGAGACTTGATGCCGCTCGTCCAGGTAAACGGCGGATTGATACTCAGGCGCACAGCACCGCAATTAATGAGGAGTTCTGCGATGCGAGTACCGTGGGGCATGGCTCCATCGTAATTGAAAATTGAAAATTGAAAATGGAAAATAGAGAATAGAGGCATTAAAGCCTTAGATCCCCAACAGGCCTTCAAGGAGTTATCACCTGTAATTCAGGGGAGACTGAATCATCTGCTCAAAGTATTTTTGAATGAAAATAAGAACATCAACCTATCCGCACATCGAACAGAAGAATCGTGCTGGATGGGAAACATTCTGGATTCGATTGCTTGCTTGCCAGTGATGCAACAATTATCAATTATCAATTTTCAATTTTCAATTCTCGACCTCGGCACCGGCGGCGGCTTCCCTCTTCTCCCGCTTGCGATCCTTTTCGCGGAGCACCATTTCACCGGCCTCGATTCCGTTCGCAAGAAAATGGACGCCGTCTCGCGCATTGTCTCCTCGCTGAATCTTTCCAATGTGACTCTGGTGACAGGCCGCGCTGAGGAAACCGGGCGTGATCCCACGCATCGTGAAACATACGACATCGTGACAGCGCGCGCAGTGGCAGAGACCGCCCTCCTCCTTGAGTACTGTGCTCCTTTTGTAAAAAAAGGTGGGCATATACTTCTTTGGAAAAGTATGGAGATCGATGAAGAGATTTCCTCAGCATCTGGGGCTGAAGCAAAATTATTCTTAAAGCGCCTAGATCCGATTATCTATGACTTGGGTGATACCTGGGGCAAGCGCCAAATACTCGTCTACGAAAAAACGAAAGCAACGCCAAAGGAGTATCCTCGCTCTGTCGGAACCGCCAAGAAGCATCTGCTGTAATTCTCAATTCTCAATTCTCCATTCTCAATTCCTTTGCCAAAGCGCTACCTCCCCAACGACAAATGGGCCCGCAAAGCGAAAGACGAAGGCTTCCGCGCGCGATCGGTGTACAAACTGCAGGAGCTCGATGAAAAATTCCATCTGCTCAAACCCGGGATGATCGTGCTCGACCTCGGCGCCGCACCGGGTTCGTGGCTGCAGTACGTAAGCAGCAAGATCGGACTGAAGGGGCTTGCAATCGGGATGGATCTGCAGAATATAAAACACATTGCACCTAACGTTCAGTCAGTGATGCAAGACATCCTGAATATTGAAGAAGTCATCGAGCAAACCAGCAAACTCGCAAACCAGCAAACTATTGATCTCTTGCTCTCCGACGCCGCCCCTTCCACCTCCGGCATTCATGACGTGGATCAGTGGCGGAGCATCGAACTGAATCAGAGCGCGCTGGCGGTCGGCAAGCGTGTCTTGAAACCGGTAGGCCGGTGCGTCCTCAAGGTCTTCCAGGGGGCAGACTTCGACGGCTTCATCAAAGATGTGAAGCGCGAGTGGAAGGATGTCCGCATCATCAAAGCAAAAACAAGCCGGGACCGAAGCACAGAGGTCTATGTCATTTGTACAAAATAAACCCCAGCCAGAAAGGGTGCTCCCAAGTGGCTGGTTACAGGTTATATAGGGAGCAGGTTTTCTACCTGCGGTCCTGGGTAAGCGAATGTGAACTGGAACGACTAATTTTCAATTTTCAATTTTCAATTTTCCATTCACACTGTTTGCCATGATCCTCCTCAAGGGGGTAACAAAAACATTTGGCACGACCACGGTTCTTCGTGATGTGACGGTGAAGATCGATCCTGGAGAGTTCGTCTGCATCACGGGAAAGAGCGGCGCGGGAAAGTCGACATTGCTCCATCTTTTGACGGGCGCCGAAGCAGTCACGAAAGGCAGCGTGGAAGTGGACAGTGTGGATCTGCGCAAAGTACCGACGCCGGTGATGCAGCTCTATCGTCGCCGCATCGGCATTGTCTTTCAGGATTATAAGTTGATCAGCCATATGACCGTCGCCGAGAATATCGCCTTCCCACTCGAGGTCTGCGGTATTCCGGACGCCGAGATCGACCGCAGAGTGCATCAGCTTCTGAAAGATCTGGATCTCAGTCGGCATGCATCCAGCCTTCCCGCAGCGCTTTCCGGCGGCGAACAGGCGAGGGTCGCCATCGGCCGGGCGATCGTTCATAAGCCGATGATTCTGCTGGCCGACGAACCTACGGGAAACCTGGATCATGAGGGCAGCAAAAACATCCTGGAGATTTTTAAAAAAATCCATGAGAACGGGACGACAGTAATCATCGCGACCCACGACATCGCGCTCGTGCAGTCCATCCACGCGCGTCGTATCCACATTGAAGATGGCAGGATCGCCAGCGACGCGAAACATCACGGAAGCCACGCAGCGGCGCACCATGTGCTGGAGCAGAAGGAACCGCGAGGGAAGAAGAAAGTGAAGGTGACGGCGATTGGAGGATAGTTTGCTGGTTTGCTGGTGACTAGTTTGCTGGATACCAGCAACCAGCAAACAAGCAAACTAGCAAACCTCCCGTGTATACTCTCCCCATGACTACCTACAAAGACTCCGGCGTCGACATTGCTGCCGGGGACTCTGCCTCGAAAGCCGCATACGCGGCGGCCGCGAAGACCTTCGCCTCGCGCAAGGGCATGATCGGCGCACCGGTGTTCGAAGTAGGCGGATACGCGGGTTTCCTCGACATGGGCGACTACTACCTAGTGATGACCGATGACGGAACGGGAACGAAAATCGACGTGGCGCTTGCCGCTGGGAACTGTAAGACCTTGGGATCGGATCTCCTCGCAATGGTAACGGACGATGCCGTCTGCACGGGCGCGGAGGTGATCGCCGTGAGCAACACGATTGATATCGCCAAAGTGGATCCCAAAGTGATCGGGGATCTGATGCAGGGGCTCAGCGACGCCTGTAGTGCTCAGAAAATCGTGATTCCTGCAGGTGAAATCGCCGAAGTTCCCGGCGCGGTGCATTCCGCCACTTGGAGTGCAACTGCCATCGGCATCGTCGCCAAAGACCGCGTGATCAATACAGGCACAATTGCAGTCGGTGATGCCGTGATCGCCCTCAGAGAGAACGGCGCGCGCAGCAACGGTTTCTCGCTGATACGGAAAATCCTCAGCGAAAAAATTGGAAAAGAATGGTGGAACGAACCAGCAAACCAGAAAACCAACAAACCAACAAACAATACTTGGGGCGACCTCGTCCTCACTCCCAGCGTCGTCTATCACTCCGCCATCCTCGAATTGATCGGTCGTTATGGCAAAAAACCCACGATCAACGTGAAAGCGATCTCGCACATCACCGGCGGCGGCATTGGCAGCAAGTTCCGCAGAGTGCTGAAAAAGACCGGCCTTGGTGCTGATCTCACGGATCTTTTTGATCCTCCCGCGTGGCTCACAGAAATCGCCGCGATGGGAAATGTGGCTACCGAGGAATGCTACAAAACCTGGTGCATGGGCAACGGCATGCTGATCGTTGTGGATCCGAACAATGCGCAGGAAGCGATTACGCATCTTAAGAAATCCGGGATCGAGGCGAAGGTAGCGGGAGAGATCACGGAAGATCCGGCGATCATCGTACACGCGCATGATAAAAGCATCCTGAATTTTCGATAAGCGCTTGCGGTAGAGACGTGCCGCGGCACGTCTCTACGGATGCATCAAAAGATGCACCGCCCACGATCCCATTGCACCACGATTCCAAAGGTGTATCTTCTTTTTACATGGTCGAACGCGCTCCTGTCCTCGATCAGGTGAATACCAAAAATCATGTCCATGCTGTCCCAACCCTTCTTCAGGGAAGCATGTATTCCTTCGCGCTTCTCCTCTCGACAGCCGGATGCCAAGAACCGGTGAAATCTGTCCCGCCTGTTCCGGTGGCGATCAGGCAGGATACACCACAAGCACCGCGGATCGCGGACATGGAACGCGGAACTGACCTGTTTGATCAAACGTTCGTTCTGGACGAGAACGGAACGGAAGCGGGCTTCTACCGCTGCATGGATGGAATCCGGATTGAAGTGAATGGAACATCATTCCTTATCGCCAGCGTGTATGTGAACAAGATGGAGATTTCAGGAAAGTTCATCGCTCCGATGGCGATGTTTGCGACAGCGCAACGCGGAGAAAATAACGATGTGGAGATAGTATTCAGGGTGCCGGAATGCGCAAATACCTCGAAAGAAGGAAGCGATGAGCAAAAACCAAAAGAATGCAAACAGACGATCCCTTTTACAAAGCTGTCAGAGCTTGTTCAAGGCCTTGTAAACGCCCAAACATCTTCTGGAAATCCGGATTTTACGTACAAGCCTCCGGGGCACAACGTTCTTCTGAGCATCAAAACAGAATTGTCCCAAGCAGACCCCAGCATGATTGCGAAAAGCACATATTGACAGGGGAAAAAACAGCAGTAGCATCGGCTTCGTTATGCACCAGAGGACAAATCTCCTCGGCCTTGCTCTCCTCCTCCTTACGGCGGAAGGCAGGCTGCGTGCGTAGAAAAAAGTAATAAGCACCACGAGCCTCCCTTCCCAGCGGAGGCACGGCGTTCACGAACGCCGTGCCGGAGGTTTCTTTTGTATTTCGCATATTCCCCCAGAATCATGACTCACATTCCCTCCTTAAATATTATCGAAGACGACGTTGGTCGTTTCGACGCTCCAGAAAGAGCCGCCATGCGACGATTGGGATTTGAAATAATACCCGCAACATCGCACTCGATTGTCGATGTTACAGAGCAAGCTCGTCGTCTGAGTGAGCGGATCGTTCAAGTAGACGGCATGCGCAGTCCAGCCGTCCTGCAGCAGATGACAACACAGCGCTCGCAACTGACAATGCAACTTCCGGAAATCGGATTCTGACAGGCGTATGATCAGCACGAATGCCTCACTCGCGCCGCAACAAACGGTCCGCCATCCTCCTCGCACTCTCGCTCCTCGCGATCCTCACGATCCTGAAAGAAAACGATATCCGGATCTGGGCGTGGCTCGGAGGAATGTGATCTCAGGGGGCACGGTGATGTCATACGAAATAGACTTCGCTATTGAGCCATAATCGACGCCTTGATGCGCATGGTACCTACGATCGCCGAGCGCTCCGTCTCATCGAGCTTCATCTTGATGTACTTCACCGTTTGCACAAGATCCGGAATCATCTTGTGCTCTAGTGCGTTGACTCTGCGACGGGTCGTTTCCAGTTCGATGGCGAGTGCCTCCGCCTGCTTTTCGATCTGGGCAAGCTCAATAAGGGTGGTAAAGAGGGCATCAAAGGAGTCTACGGCCTGGTCCAAAAGAGCATTGGTACCCGCCAGGCCGTATGCCTTGAGATTGCCGGACTTCTGTACCGTGAAAAATGGTATGCGGACGCTCATCACCGAGCGCGTTTCGACTGCAAGTTCAATCGTTGCCTGGGGACTGGAAAGTGCATTCTGAAGCTGCGCATCCGTCAGCCATGCAGAGGCGACAAGAAACGTGCGAAATGCTTCACCAAGACTCTCTTCAACGCGCATACGCACATCTTTGGCCTTGCGGATGACGATCAGAAACTGCTGCATAAGGCCATCTTGCTTGTCTTTCAGCAATTTATGACCCCGCTGCGCGGACTTGG
>JBBTVH010000193.1:0-3822 GCA_038063355.1 Patescibacteria group bacterium
ATGGAGGGGTGGGTACGAAAATAACATTGGAAAGGTGTGTGTGCTCAGTAGGGGCATTGCATGCAATGCCCCTACCACGCCTTCAGAGCGGTCTGTCATTTGAGAACACATACAACATCCACTATCCTGTATTCAATTTCTCCCGCACCTATGACGACCCCTCTCGGTTCACTTCTCAGCAATGCCTTCGATCGTTGCCGTAGCAGGCTTCGACCATTTCTCATTGGTGTCGTCCTCTTCGGATCGCTCGTTGCCATCATCAGCGTCGTCAGCAACAAGAATATCGAGGGCCACATCTGGCAGGGGATGCAGAGCCTGGGGATCGACCAGAACCGCATGATGGAGCTTCAGGAGCGGCTGCAGAGCGGCGATGGAGATGCAGTCGAGAATGCCATGAATGAGATGAATACGATGTTGGGTGGCATCGACGGCATGTCCGATGAAGACCGCGAGGCGCTCTTTCGCAGAGAAGGACTCGCCATGATGATCCGCGTTTTGCCGGTGATGAGTCTCGGGTTATTCGCGTGGTTCATCATCTCCGTGCTTGCAGGCGCGTATTTCCTGTGTTTCGGGCTGGAGAAGGGGAAGGAGCCAACGGACATTCTCAGCAAAGCCGTGCCCCTCTTTTTCCCGCTTCTGGGCGTCTGGATCTGGTCGTTTCTGCGCTCGTTTGCCTGGATCCCCTTCATCGGCATCATCCCGGCCATTATCCTCGGGCCGCGCTTTGCGCTCGCACCCGTGATTCTCGTGAACCAGAAAAAAGGAGTCCTCGGAAGCGTTTCGGAGAGCTACCAGAAAACACGCGGGTACTGGGGAAAGATCGTCGGTAATCTCATCGTCCTCGGCCTCGTCTGTCTGCTCGTTTCTTGGGGCGTAAGCCTCGTGACGATTCCGGTGGCGATGACGTCGAAGGTCTTCAGTATCTGGATCCATGCCGTGGCGCAGCAGGCGGTGATGGGATACGGCGTCGTGTTTCTTGTGCTTCTGACGAAGACGATTGTGGAGGATGCGCAGGCGAAAGCGAAATTCGGGAAAAAGGCGAAGGCGTAGTGTTGGATGGCTGGATGGTGGATGGTGGATGGTGGATAGTTGGATGGTTGGATGGCTAGGCGCTGGCGATTTTTGAGCAAACTCCGCACCTAACCATCCGGCCATCCTAACTATTCAATTGTTCTGCAATCTTCATCATCCTCCCGAACTCCTCCACCTTCAGCTACACTCAAGGATCGTAGAGCATGCAAAGTTTGTGCATGTTGATCTACAAAAAGATTGTGAGCGAGATGAGAAATGTCATTGTTCAAAACTCCTACAACACCATCCATATGAAACTCCGCATACGAAAGAACCTCCAGGCTTTCTACATCAAGATACTGCAATTGATCGTATGGGTATTTCCTCTCAACTAGCTTTGCAACCATTCTATACAGTAGAAATTCTGCTTCATCTTCCTTTTTTCGTTCTTCTTTGAACTTGGCAAGCTTCTGCTCAAATTGCTCGTAGTTGAGCTGAGAAAAACTTGTGAGGATTTTGGGAGTTTCCATGAGGAGAGGCATTTTCCATTATTTCTGAGTTGAGGCAATAGAATAGCCAGCAATTTCAACTATCTTCCCAAATTCCTCCGGCTTCAGCGACGCCCCCCCAATGAGGCCGCCATCAATATCCGGCTGCTTCAACAGTTCTTCGGCATTCTCCGCCTTCATCGATCCTCCGTAGAGGATGCGCGTCGATTCCCGTCGGTCTTCGGGGAGCAATGATCGTATGTAGGCGTGCATTTCCTGCGCCTGCTTGGGTGTCGCCGTCTTTCCCGTCCCAATCGCCCACACGGGTTCGTAGGCGATGGTCACATCGGATTCGAGAGGAAGCGCCTTGAGCTGCTTCTTCACCACGGTTTTTTCATGGCCTTTCTCGCGTTCCTCCAGCGTCTCACCGATGCAGATAACGGGATGCAGTCCGTTCTCCAGGGCGGCAATAGCTTGGGCTGCGACATCGTCATCGGTTTCTCCGTGGTTTGCCCTGCGTTCGCTGTGGCCGCAGAGCACGTACCGGCATCCCGCCTTCTTGAGCATCGCCATGGAGATATCTCCCGTGTGGGCGCCGGAGACTTCCGGGTGTCCGTATTGTCCGCCTGCAATCAGCCCTGCATCGATGCTGGGCCGGATATCCAGAAACGCCGGAAAGACCACCACGTCGATATCGACGTGCGGATGGTAGGGATTGAGGGACCTGTCCCCCGTAGCCCCGAGCAGAGCGAGGGGCGGAGGGGGATTCATCTTCCAGTTCGCAGCGATGAGGAATCTGCGGGGGAGCATATGCGACTACTGTAGCAATGAACGGAGGGTAAAGCAGGTATGGCAGGTATGGCAGGTATGGCAGGTCCACAAATCACTTGCCGTACTTTCCGTACCTGCCTTACCGGTACTACTGCGTCGTCGCCGTGAAGACCACCGTCACCTGGTACGCCCCCGTCGCCTGGATCTTGTCCGCTCCCACCTCCACGCGGAAGCCGATGTAGTTGGAATCCCCCGTATCGTTCGTCGCATTCGTCCCTGTGGCGATGACCGTGGTGGAGCCCGAAGAGACCTTCAGCCATTTTTCTGTTCCGTCGACCGTATTTGTGCCCCACGTCAGCGGACTGTCCGCGAAGTGGTCGCTTGTTGAGGAGAGACGCCCGCCCCATGCGGATTCGTTGGCGGCCGGTTCCGTGCCGCCGTTCCATGCCGTCGGCGTTGTCTCATTCGTGGATTCAAAGTAGTCGATGACGCTCTCGAATTGGTTGATCATGTAGCCCGTACTCGTGCCTCCGCTGCCGGTGGTCACCTGCCAGGCAAGATCCCAGCCGGCGGAGTTATTGGTGCGGATGATGCACTGGACGGCATTCGTACCCACGGTGACGGTGGCGTTGAGCGGACCCGTATCCCCCCAGTCCGTGATGGTGGAGAGCGCGAGAGTTTCGCCGGAGCTCGCGCCGCCGCCGTTCGCGTCACAGTTCATCCCAATGGCCGCCGCAAGGGTCACCTGCACGATGGCGCTCTCCGTGTCGGTCGTGGCGCCGAAGGCGCGCATCGGCTCCGCGACGAGGGCCATGAGCAGGTAGAGGCTGCAGGCGGCAGCGATGCCTACGGTAACCACCCGGACACGCCGGTCAACGGTGAGCAGAGAGATTTTCATGATTGGAATGGATATGGGAATTTGTTTGTTGGTGATTCTAACAATTATAGCAAAATCATGCATTTTTTACAATACCTCCTTTTGGGCTTCAGCTAAAGACTTTCTATGTGTGCATCGCCATATCGTGCGTTCCATCCAGATGGCGATGGCGCTTCCGGCGAGCAGCACGGCAATCCAGATGGCAATCTCGCCGGTGAGAACCGTGCTGAAGGACGCAGTTGTTGGAAGGAATAGTGCTGTCGAGGCACTCAGCGCGGCAATCCGGACATCATCCCGGACGGCTTCCGCCAGACATCCGATGGAAGGAGCTTGGCACATCTCTCCTGCACGGGGTTCGGGAGGAGGGGGTAAACTGACATTCCATTGCGTGGAACTTCCTAGAACGGTCGTGCATGCGGAGTCAGACTGAACCTGTCGGGCATCCAGAAGCATCTGGACGAATTCTCCGCGTGTGACAATTGCATGGGCTGCAGATCCGGTTGCATAGCCGGCAAGTGCTTCCGTGTTTGCGGTCACGGAGCGCAGCGTCCGGATAGCTTCCGCCATGGTAACGGCTTCCTCGGGCTGCAGTCTGCACGTGGTCCCGGGAGAGCAGGTATATAGGGTAATCCAGTGGTAGTACATGGCTTCTTCCACATACCCGAACAGGCGATG
>JBBTVH010000194.1:0-4781 GCA_038063355.1 Patescibacteria group bacterium
CAATAAAAAACAGGGGGAAATAGACACGATAATATGCGTTTCATGCCTATTATCTGCGCTCTCCCAAATGTAATGGTTTTGCAGGAATATTGGCTTACAAATGCCAAATATCGAATTCTCATAACCAAGAACCATCTTTATTCTTTCTCTAAAGCATCCCATAGAAAAATGTCGCGAAGGCAAGCTCCGCTTGCCTGGAGCGACCACTTTGCCGGAAAGAGAGTTCATGAGAGGAAACCCGGAGGGTTTCCTTTCATGCCTTAAGGTTCCCCTCCCTATCGATCTGGCTGCGGCTGACGACTTTGACGTTCGCGTTTCCGCGCTCTGTCTCCAAAGCGGCAGCATCGGGGTTCTCCACCGTCGGCTTCACCTCTTCCTTGAAGTGCTCCGGACGCGAGTGTAGCTTGCCGAGCGCAAGCATGATGGCCTGGGCGTTCACGAGCTTATTGCGGGTTCCGTAGCGCTTAGAGAGAACATTCTTCACGCCCGCGGCCTCGAGGACAACGCGCAGCGCTCCTCCGGCGATTACGCCCGTTCCCGGACGGGCCGGCATGATGCGGATCTTTGCGGACTTGAATTTCAAATCGACCTCGTGCGGGATCGTACCTTCCAGAAGCGGCACGCGGATCATCGCGCGCTTGGCGTCTTTGGTAGCCTTCTGCACGGCAGCCTGCACTTCAGCGGCCTTGCCCGTACCAAGTCCCACTTTGCCTTTCTTGTTCCCTACGACCACGATGGCGCGGAAGCGCATGCGGCGTCCTCCTTTCACCACGCGCGTGACGCGATCAACGCTCAGGGTCGTCTCCTCGAATTCGGAGGGCTCTTTGGAGCGTCGGTCATTACGCTTGCGGTCGGGGCGGGAGGACTTTGCAACCATAGAAATGTGATAGTGAATGAGAAAAATTAGAATTTAAGTCCAGCTTCACGAGCAGCATCCGCCAATTCCTTAACACATCCATGGTACTTGTAACCGTTGCGGTCGAAGACAACAGTGCTGATCTTCTTCTCCTGAGCTTTCTTCGCGAGGAGCGCGCCGAGTTTCTTGGCGCCCTCTTTGTTGGACTGGCCCTTCGCTTCCACGGTCGATCCGGCCACGAGCGTCTTGCCGGCAGCATCATCAATGAGTTGGGCGGTGATTCTGGTGTGCGACTTGTAGACGGTGAAGCGCGGACACGCGGCGGTACCGCTGACTGTAGAGCGGATGCGCTTCTTTCTTTGGAGCCGATGGGTGAACTTCGGGTGTCTCATAATATCTTGGGTTCTGGTTTTTGGAATTTCTACGCGGCTCCGGCCTTTACGGCAGCCTTACCGGGCTTGCGGCGGACGTATTCATCGCTGTAGCGGATGCCTTTGCCCTTGTAGGGTTCCGGCGGGCGGAGGCTGCGGATATAGGCGGCCGTCTGCCCAACAAGCTGCTTGTCGCAGCCGCTCACCGTGACCAAGCTTTTGTTCTTCTCGTCCTGGGCGATGGTGATACCTTCGGGAATGGCGTAGTCGATCGGGTGGCTGTGACCGAGGTTCAAGACGAGGGTCTTTCCTTTCACCTGCGCCTTGTACCCCACACCGATGATCTCGAGCTTCTTGGTGTAGCCCTGGCTCACCCCCTGCGCCATGTTGAAGACCAACTGGCGGGTAAGCCCGTGACGCGCCTTCGCATTCGGGGAATCGTCCTTACGGGCGATGGTGACGGTGGTTCCTTCAACGGTAATCGTCACTTCCGGAAGGAAGGTGTAGGAGAGTTCGCCCTTCGGGCCCTTCACCTTCACAGTACTGCCGACGATGGTCGCCGTAACGCCTGTCGGGAGAGCCACTGGTTTGCGTCCAATACGTGACATGATTACGAAATGGTACAGAGAACTTCGCCGCCGACTTTCTCCTTGCGGGCCTGCACGCCGGTCATCAACCCTTTGCTTGTTGTAAGGATGGCGACGCCGAATCCGTGGATGACGGGCTTCAGTTCCTGAGCTCCGCTATACACGCGGCGGCCGGGCGTGGAGATGCGCTTGATCGTGAGGTTCTTTTTGTCCGGAGCGAAGGTGACGATGAGATTCTTCTCCGGAATCTCCCCTTCTACGGAGACATCCGCTATCCAGCCTTCTTTTTTAAGCACCGTGAGAAGTTCTAACTTCAGGTTGGAGTACGGCGCAATGCAACCATCGCGGCCGGCACCCTGTGCATTGCGGATGCGGGTCAGGAGATCGCCGATGGGGTCAGAGACGGGGGACACGGGCGGAAAGAGTAGAGAGAAAAGAAGAAAGAGGGAAGATTTACCAGGAGGACTTTGTGACGCCGGGAATCAGGCCTTCGCACGCAAGCTCGCGGAAACAGATGCGACAGATGCCGAAGAAGCGCATGTAGCCATGGCGGCGGTTGCAAAGCGTGCAGCGGTTGTACACCCGGGTGGGGAATTCCGGCTTTTTGCCCTGTGCCTTCGCTTTAAGGTGATTGGCGAGGCGGGTGCGCTGGCTGAAGACGAGAGATTTGCGGGCCATAAGAGGTTAGGGACGTTTGGAAGAAGGCTTGAAGGGCATGCCGATGAGTTTCAGGAGTGCCATCGCTTCGGCGTCGTTTTTGGCAGTCGTGGAAAACTGGATCTGCATGCCGAAGATTTTGGCGGGCTCGGGTGGGGCGATTTCCGCGAAGATGGAGTGATCCTTAAGACCGATAGCGTAGTTGCCTTGGCCATCGAGGCGCGAGGGAAGGCCGCGGAAGTCGCGGATGCGCGGAAGGGCTGTGCTCAAGAGACGGTCGATGAATTCCTCCATCCGTTTGCCACGCAGGGTGACTTTCGCACCGACCACAAGGCCCTCGCGGGTCTTGAAGTTGGAGATGGCGACGCGCGCCTTGGTGTAGACAGGCTTGAGGCCGGTAATGATGCCGAGGCTCTCGCCGATGTACGCATGCAGTTCCTTGCTGTCCATTTTGGACTTGTTGATACCCACGTTCACGATCACTTTTTCGATGCGGGGAAGCGCATGGATATTGGTGATCTTGAGCTGCTCTTTGAGTGCTTCGCGGATGGGACCGCGGAGGCGATCATGAAGCGTTGCATACTTGCCTGCCGGAGCCTTAGCTGAGGATGCCGGCTTTGGAGACGGTGCTTTCTCGGAGGCCGATGAGGATGCAGTTTTTGCCATACAGATTATGTACCACGGGAAGCTGAGCGGCCTGTCTGGCGCTCCATTTGATCAGGAACAGAGTGATCGACCTGCATGTGCGTGGGGCCTTCCACGTCGGCTCTGGCGGCCATTTCGGCGGCGCCGAAGCCGAGCTTCTTCCAGAAAGGACCTTTTTGGGCGCTCTGGGGAGCCTTTGCGGAAGGCGTCGTCTTTTCGGCGTCCGCGGGCTTGCTCTGAGCACCATCGACGGGCTTCTTGAGTTTTCCAGGCTGTGCCTTCGAAGCGACAAGGACTTCTCCGCTCTTGCGGGCGATGCGTACGGCCTTGCCCTTCTCATCGATCTTGAAGCCGACGCGGGTCCCCTTTTTGGTCTTGGGATCGATCACCATCACGTTGCTCCAGTGGATAGAGGCCTCGTACTTCAAAATCTGTCCGGGGCGGCTGGGGTTTTTGGGGACGTGGCGGGTGCGCATGTTGATATCGGCAACAACCACACGTTGGACCTGGGTAAGCACCTTGAGAAGCACTCCGGTCTTTCCTTTGTCCTTGCCTGTGATGACGACGACGGTGTCGCCCGTGCGAAGCTTTTTCATACGGCTTTACGGTACAAGCAGATAGATTGGAAGGAAGAGCTGCATGATTTGATTGCGGCGTAGCGTGCTTCGCCGCTATTGCCTATGCAATCAGCATTCAAAGCGGCCAAAAGGTTTGCGCGAAGCCGAATCATAGAACGTCGGGAGCGAGGGAAATAATCTTCTGGTAACCACGGGCACGAAGCTCTCGGGCTACCGGTCCGAAGACACGGGTGCCCTTGGGCATGCCGTCCTTCTGGATGATCACGCAAGCGTTGTCGTCGAAGCGTACGGTGCTGCCGTCCTTGCGGTGGGTGGCTTGGCGGGTCCGCACGATCACGGCCTGTTCGACTGCTTTCTTGCGGACGGTGCCGCGCGCTGCGGCCGTCTTGATGGCGATGACGATGATGTCACCGACATGGGCATACCGGCGGCGGGTTCCCCCGAGCACCTTGATGCACATGGCGGTCTTGGCGCCTGTGTTATCGGCCACGACAAGGATGGATTGCTGTTGGATCATTTGGCGGTGAGTGCGGAAACTTCGGCCTCTTCCACGATCTCACTCAGGCGCGGCGCTCGCTTGATGACCTGGGTGACAGTGAAACGCTTGAGCTTGCTCAGCGGACGCCCCTCCGTGATCTCCACAAGATCGCCTACGGCGAGATCTGTTATTGCTCCGGTATCCGCAAGGAACTTCTTGCTGCGGCGGAAACGCTTTTTGTAGAGCTGATGGAACACGTTGCGGTGAACGGTTACGGTGACCGTCTTGAGGAGCTTGGCCGAAGTGATGACGCCTTGTTTGGTTCTCATGATTGAGCGGGGATTTTAGAGACTTTAGCCTTCTTGGACAAAGATTTTTTGGAGGATTCAGAAGATTCAAAGGATTCAGAAGAGCCGTTCTTTTGAATCTTCTGAATCCTTTGAATCCTTTCGGTCCCCGTTTTTTCCTGCAGAACCGTCAGTAACTGCGCCAGATGCTTCCGTAACTTCTTCATCTTCGATGTGTCCTTCTCTTTGCTCAGCTCCACACCTAGGCGCACTTCTGCGGCCTGCCGGCGGATCGTCGCCACTTCGGCGCGCAGGTCTTCCG
>JBBTVH010000195.1:0-9853 GCA_038063355.1 Patescibacteria group bacterium
AGTTATTGGAATTCTGGCCGGAGACCGTCTGGTAGGCGTCGCCGTTGTAATCCGTATCGTAACCGGCGGCTGCGAGTGCCGCGACTTTCTTCTCCTCTTTTACCTTCCAATCGATGAAGGTCTCGATATCGGGGTGATCGAGGTCCAGACACACCATTTTGGCGGCTCTGCGCGTGGTGCCGCCGGATTTGATCGCGGCGGCCGCGCGGTCGCCGATCTTGAGGAAGCTCATAAGACCGGAGCTGCGTCCGCCCCCCGAAAGGGGTTCGCCGTCGCCGCGGAGATTGCTGAAGTTTGTGCCGGTACCGGAGCCAAACTTAAAGAGGCGAGCCTCTCTTACCCACAAATCCATGATGCCGCCTTCATTAACCATGTCATCCGCCACGGACTGGATAAAGCAGGCATGGGGCTGGGGATGCGTGTAGGCGTCGGTGCTGCGCTTCACCTCTCCCGTTGCGGGCTCGCAGTAGTAATGGCCCTGCGCGGGACCCGTGATGCCGTAGGCATAATGGAGGCCCGTGTTGAACCACTGGGGACTATTGGGAGCAGCCATCTGGTGGACGAGCATGTAACTGAGCTCGTCTTCAAAGGCCTGCGCGTCCTGGGTCGTCTCGAAGTAGCCGTACTTCTCGGCCCAGCTCCTCCAGCAGCCGGCGAGGCGCCGGATGACTTGTTTCACGGAGCGCTCGGGCCCGGTAATAACCTCCCCCTTCTCGTTCTTGATGATGTTCCCCTGCGCATCGTATTGGGGAACACCCGCCTTGCGGAAATACTTGGAAACGACGATATCGGTCGCCACCTGCGACCAGCTTGCCGGAATCTCCGCCCCCTCCATCTCAAAGACGACGGAGCCGTCAGTGTTCTCGATCCGGCTGACCCTCTTTTCATACGTGATGTCCTCTAGGGGATCTCTCCCGGGGCTCGTGAAAACGCGCGATACCGAAAGACCTTTACGGCCGTTGCGAAGATCTTGTCGGGGAATATCCTGGAGACGGGAAGAAGCGGGACTAGAGGACTGGGGGTTCATAACAGGGTGTAAGAAAAAATGTGAAGAACACTAGATGTTGTGTCTCAGGTGTCACAACTACACAAGATATTGGGCCTGCATTCTTCCGTCAAATCTCAAAAATTTTCCCGGAGCAGGGAGACCCAAATGAAAAAATCATGCATCGATGGGGCATTCGCTGGAGAGATCAAAAGGCATCGCGTAATGCAAGTTTGTTATGAGGACACAGTCCACAAAAAGAGAAATATGAATTCGATTTTTGAAAGACATTTGAATGACACAAGATGCAAGATACGTCCATGAAGATCCTCGCCCTCGTCGCCGGCACCAACGACCCGAGCAATGCCGATGTGCTCTGCGACGCATTTTTGAAAGGAGTGAAGGAAGCTGTTCCGCAGGCAGAGATCGTGAAGCTTCGGCTCAAAGATCTCACCATCAAGCATTTCGCGCTTGAGGACTACCATCCACAGTGCACATCGGAAGATGATTTCTGCAGACTTCAGGAACATATGGAATCCGCCGATGCCCTCGTATTTGCCACCCCCGTCTGGAACTTCTCGGTGCCGGGGCACCTGAAAAACGTCATCGACCGCATGGGTGCCTTTTGCCTAGACGAAGAGACCCGCACGAAGGGGCAGCTTCCCGGAACTCCGGCCTACTTCCTCTATACGGGAGGAGCTCCCGTTGCGGCGTGGAAAGGCCTGATGCGGTTTACCACAAGCCATCTGCCGGAATCGATCCGGTACTACGGAGGCACGATCATCGGAAAAGACTTTGAAGGAAAATGCCAGCCCAAACGCGGCACCTTCGCCCTGATCGTGGATCAGCGCCCTGCTTCCCTTGCCCGCGTCGAAGCGAAAGGAAAATCTTTCGGGCGGATCGTGGACCGCTACGTGCAGACCAAAATATTCCCGCTACATTTCAGAATCATCAACCGCACCTACAAAATAGGGCAAAAAATCGTCGCGAAGTTCTTTTAAATCTTCCTTTCACCTCCTCCCCTATCCCCTCCTCCTTCGGAGGAGAGGAATGTGTGTTGTTTGATGTTTGCATACACGTGAAGAAATGAATGTTCCTTAACACTTGTAACAGAGCTCCCTTTCCTCCGAAGGAGGAAGGGGCCGGGGGAAGGAGGTAGATAGTTACATCCTCTTTGCTAGCTTCTCAAACTTCCCCCACAGTCCCTGGGCCAGCACACGACTCGTGACGACGCCAAGACCCGCCAAAGTCGCACTGACATTCACGGTGAGTGCCGCCGCCTCCAGCGCGTCTTTGACCTGCTCCCAGGTCACCTCGAACCACTTGGGCTGGTGCTCGGACCACAGGAGTACGTTGTCTCCGGACTTGCCCTTGTGGGCATTGCCGAGCTCTTTGTGCTTCGTGCGCAGAAGAAAACCTAGTGCACTTAGAGCCTTCGCCTGCTCTAGGGGATCTTCGGCAAAAACGATGTTTTGGAGTATGGGTTGCAGCTCTTCGGCCTCCTTCTGTTCCGCGTTCCATGCGTCTTCCTGGAGGAACGTGACGATGCCAATGAGGGTATCGCGAGCCTTGGTCGGCTTGCCCTCTTCGTCGTCGTATTCCCCCGCCTGGTCATGTAAGTCGATCACCTTGCGCATCTGTTCGAGATCGCGGATGGAGAGGCCGGCAAGGAAGGCGGCCACGGACTCGTCGGTCCGAAAGGCATCGTCAATCTGCGGACCCGTCCAATGGCGCTTGCTCTGGAGCACGGCAGTGACCGCTCCCGTGAGCCCTGCGTCTTCATGCTCGATTGCGTGGAGCCACTCCTGCCGACGCGTTTCGGAGGCATGAACATAATGAAGGTAATCATCGAGGTTCTTGATAGCCCCCTGAAGCCCCGTGTGTTCCGCCGAAAAGAGCTCCCACAGCCCACAGAGATGCTTGTCATCGAGAAGATCGATTAAGTCCTCCCACGCCCGGATTTCTTCATCCTTCATCAGCTTGCACCGAAGGGCACTGAGCAGGACGTTGCGGAGGGAAAAGCGGGGTTCCATAGGGATTTTTTGGGTCGGTCAGTCTCCTGTCTATCTTATCATGAAAACCTATTTTGCGCCAGATATTGCTATTCCTTGCCCAGCAGCGTGACTTCGCAATCCACAGCTTTCGCTTTCCTAAACGCCTCCCACGTTTTCCTACCGCCCTCTACAAGAATACTTGTGACCCCATAAAAATCCCCTGTCGGAGTCGTCAGCAGACGAAATAATGCTGGAAGATCAAACGCGCCAGAGGCATCGACCGGAAGCTGAATGATCCGAACTCCGCGATCCCGAAGCAGTCGCATCTTTTCATTTGAATCCTTTGGATCGCCTGCCCTGAGCGGTGTCGAAGGGTCTGACTCCTCTGAATCTTTCGTCACCACCATCGTCCCCTTCCCCATCTCGCCGCTCACAATCTTCGCCGAGAGTGGAATCCTAAGGTCAGGATCCAAAACGATCCGCAATGGTTGGTAATTTTCAATTTTCAATTTTCCATTTTCAATTCTGGACGTCAGCTTCGGATCATCCGTTACTACGGTCCCCACTCCCACCAAAATCGCATCGTGCTTCGCTCGCAGAAATTGATGCGACCACCGGTTTTGCTCTTCACTCGTAATCTTCATCTTCGATCCATCGTCGCATGCAATCGCACCGCCTCTCGTCTGCGCTTTTTTAAGCGTGATCCAGGGTCTCCCTTTCGTCATCAGTGATACAAATCCCCTGTTCAGCCACTCACTGTGCGCTCGCTCAATGGGACCAATGACCTCAATACCATTTTTCCGCAGCTCTGCAATCCCTTTCCCCGCTACTTCCGGATTCGGATCCACCATTCCGATGATCACACGCTTGATGCCGCTCTTGATGATCGCTTCCGTGCACGGCCGCGTCTTTTTCCCTTGATGACAGCAAGGTTCTAAATTGGTATAGAGCCCATCCTCTTGCTTAATATTATGAATACATTTTTTGAACAATAGAGCCTCGGCATGCAGGCCGCCAAACTGTTCATGAGCGGCTTCTGCGATGATTTTGCCTTCGCGAACAAGCACGGCACCGACCATGGGGTTGATGCCGGTATGGCCGCGGGCGCGGGCGGCGAGGGAGAGGCAGCGGTGGATGTACTGCACATGAATCTCCATCACAGATGTTTGGCAAAATCGATCGGGCTCATTTTTATGTCACGTAAAATACTGCGCAAGGTTCCGATGTTGAGTGATCTATTCCCATGGACAGGAACACTAATGTGTAACTCTTTTTTTTCAAGATAATGATGACTTCCGCGAATGCGTATCAGAGAAAAGCCCTGTCGCTCAAGGAAACGAATCATTTCCATTCCCGAAATTCGCGGAAGTTTAGGCATGAGACAAGTCCTCAAGTGTCCAATTCACAAACAGGACCTTGGAGGGCAAACGCAAACGTGAGAGGGCATCGTCCATACCAAATGTTTCAATGTATCCCGTGAGAGCTTCCTTAAGATCAGCAATTGCCTCTTCCTCGGTCTTCCCCTCTCCATATGCGGAGATGTCCGGAATACGTGCAGTGAATCCGCCCAATTCTTCATCAGGAATGATTTCCACGGGAATGCCTTTGGTGGAGAAGGATGTCTTCATGAACAGGAAGTATAGAGTTCAAATGCCTCTTTGGCACGTTGCTTGGCCTCCCCGAACGTTTCCCCTTGCGTGTGACATCCCGGAAGACCGGGAAAGTGCACGACAAATCCGCCTTCTTCTGCAGGTTCAAACACAGCGAGATAATTGCGAATGGACGATGATTTTGCGGAGCGGGGTTTCATAGAGAATAATTGTAGCATAATCCCGTGCACCCGCTCCAGAATCATCCTCATGAAAAAAGCCCAACCCCCGGAGGGGCTGGGCAAAGTGGTGTGATTGATCCTTTCACTGGTTAACGAATGAGTTTGCTGACCGGAAATTCGACGATTCCTTCCGCGCCAGCGCGTTTCAGGGCGGGAATGATCTGTCGGACAACAGTTTCGTCCACGATACTTGAGATCGAAACCCAGTCCGGATCGGAAAGCGACGGGGTCGTGGGCTTATGCAAAGCAGGGAGAAGATCGACAATTGCGTCGCAATCGCTGCGCTTGGCATTCATCATGAGTCCTACTTTCCCTTCTGCATCCAATGTCGCCCGGAGCAGCAGAGCGATATCCTCCATTTTCTGCTTTTTCCAAGGGTCGGCGAATGCCTGCGGGCTCGCAATGAACCGAGAGGTGCTTTCGCGCTTTTTGCACTCTTCTCCACGGAAACCTTGCCAAGACGTATCGATATCCTCTACAGCGAGATCTGAGGGTTCTTTGATAGCAGAATCGTTCGGCACGGCGGCTACCACCCACATTGTGGAATGACGGCTCACCTTACTGAACATGAACTCTGCTACCGTTACGACCCGCTGTACGTATTCAAACCCGACCTTACAGATCCCAAAATCGAGCCTGCCTTCGGCCACGTACCGATGAATTTCCTGCGGATCCAGCAGAAGGAGTGCGATATCCGGATCATCGATTTGTGGAAAGAAACTGCACTCTGGAACAGTGATGCGATATCCGGCACTTCTCCAGAGTTCGAGGCATGGCTGCTGCAGACTTCCGGAGGGCAATGCACCAATTAATTTCTTCATGGCGATTCCTTTACTTTCTATACACGTGAGACGGATCGAACACGCGCTCACCGACAACGGTAAGCGAACCATCGGATTCAATCCTGCGATAGAAACAGGTTCGGTAGCCAGTATGGCAGGCAGCTCCGCCTATTTGCTCAACAAGTACCAAAACAGAATCTAGGTTGCAGTTGATGCGGATTTCCCGCACTAACTGAATATTCCCGCTTTCCTCTCCCTTTCTCCAGAGCCTGCCCTTTGTCCTGGAGAAATAGACGACTTTCCCCGTACGCACAGTCTCGTCGAATGCCTCTTCGTTCATGTAGGCATCCATGAGAACGACGTGGGAGCTACTGCATTGAGCGATGACCCTGATGAGGCCGCCGCTGCGTTCGAAGTCTGGACGCATTGCACTTCCTTTCCGTTGATTTCAAAGACCAATCACACCTTCTCCTAAACACGAGTTCAGGAACATCTTTGTACTGACGCACAAAAACGCCCTCCGACAAGGAGGGGGCGACGTGGTCTCGGCTCTATCTACTTTCGAGCGCTGCGAACCACACCATCCTCTCCCCGCATGGGGGAAACGACATGATGATGCTGGCTGCCAAGAATACGTTGATATCCGCCTTCGCCGTCATTGAGGAAACTTGCGACGCGCGTGACCGTGGTGGTGCTGGCGCCCGTAACAATAGAAGCCTCCCGGTAGCTTTGCCCTTCCGTCAGACGCTCCGCAACGTCAAACCGTTCGCTCCAGGCATAAAGCTCCGAGAGCGTCCCGACATCACGAAGAAAGTCCGCCATCTCGCGCTCTGAGCCACACTCGAGCAGTGCACTGCAGAGCTTCTTGAAGCGTGGATCATTGCGCCAATTGCCTTCGGTGTACGTTCTTTTGCCCATTGCCGAGGCAGAGTAATCGAAGAGTAATGATGTGTCAACGTATTAATACAGTGTTAATTCACAAAATCAATAAAAGGGGACAAAAATCCCCTTTTGATAACAACCAACAATGACAGATTACCGCTTCCTCACCCCTACTCTCTTCGCAATCACTTCTTCGGCGACGTTTCTGGGCACTTTGTCGTAGTGGCTGGGTTCCATGGAGTAACTCGCGCGACCCTGCGTCATGGAGCGGACTTCCGTGGCGTAACCGAACATCGCGGCGAGCGGCACCTTGGCTTCGATGATCTTGGCGAGTCCGCGGTTGGAGGTGTTTTCAATGAGTCCGCGACGGCTGCTCAAGTCTCCCATGACGTCTCCCATGAATTCTTCAGGAGTAACGACCTCCACTTTCATGATCGGTTCGAGAAGCGTGGGATCGGCCCTCCTTGCGGCCTCTTGGAAGCCGATCGAAGCGCAGGTTTTGAAGGCGAATTCGGAGGAGTCCACATCGTGGTAGCTTCCGTCGAGGAGCTCCACTTTCACGTCCACCACGGGGTAGCCGGCGAGGATGCCGCGGCTCATGCCTTCCTGGAACCCTTGGTCGCACGGCTTGATAAATTCGCGTGGAATACGGCCTCCCACAACGGAGTTTTCGAACTCGTAGCCGGTGCCCGGTGCCTGCGGCGTGAGCTTGAAGACTACGTGACCAAATTGTCCGCGACCTCCGGACTGCTTCACGTACTTCTCCTCATGTTCGATCTCTTTCTGAATCGTCTCGCGGTAGGCGACCTGGGGCTTACCCACGGTCGTCTCCACTTTGAATTCGCGGCGCATGCGGTCGACGATGATATCAAGGTGCAGTTCTCCCATGCCCGAGATAATGACCTGGTTCGTCTCCTCGTCACTGTGGACGCGGAACGTGGGGTCCTCTTCGGAAAGCTTCTGGAGGGCGATGCCCATTTTCTCCTGATCGGCCTTGGTTTTTGGCTCCACGGCGATAGAGATGACCGGCTCCGCGAAGGTGATGGCCTCTAGGCGGATCGGCTTGTCCTCGCTGCAGAGCGTGTCTCCTGTGCGCGTGTCTTTAAGACCGATGGCGGCACCGATGTCTCCCGCCTCGATCCTGTCGACCTCCTGGCGCTGGTTGGCGTGGAGACGGACAATGCGACCGATACGCTCGCGTGCGCCAGAGCGGGGGTTAAAGACGAAGGAACCGGTCGTGAGTACGCCAGAATACACACGGATGAAGGTCAGTTTTCCGACGAAAGGATCGGTGGCAATTTTGAAGGCGATGGAAGAAAGGGGCTCGTTATTGTCCGGCTTGCGGAACTCCTCCGCATCCGTATTGGGGTTGAAGCCCTTGGACGGCGGAATATCGAGCGGCGAAGGCAGATAGGCGACGACAGCGTCGAGCATTTTCTGCACACCGATGTTTTTCAGGGACGATCCGCAGAGCACCGGGTAAATCTTGTTGCTCACGGTTCCGGCGCGGATGCCTTTTCTGAGCTGCTCGTCGGTGAGAGCGCCGTTTTCGAGGAATGCGTCGATGAGGTCATCATTGGCTTCGGCGACTTTCTCCATGAGCACGGCCCGGTACTCGTTCACGTTCTGGACGAGGTCTTCCGGAATCGGGATCTCGATGCGGTTCTCGCCGTGCGCTCCTTCGAACTGGTAGGCCTTTTTCTCCACAAGATCGATGAGTCCGGTGAAATCCGACTCCGCGCCGATCGGGAGCTGGATCGCGACGGCGCTTTTGGTAAGGCGGTCGTGGATCGACGCGAGGGACATGTAGAAATCCCCTCCCGTTTTGTCCATTTTGTTCACGAACGCAAGGCGCGGGACATTGTACTTGTCCGCTTGGCGCCACACGGTCTCGCTCTGGGGTTCTACGCCCTGTGATCCGTCAAAGACGACGCATCCACCGTCAAGGACGCGGAGACTGCGCTCCACTTCGGCAGTGAAGTCCACGTGTCCGGGAGTGTCGATCAGGTTGATAACGCAATCGATCTCCTTGCCGTCGACATCGGCGGCATGCCAGTTGCACTGCGTAGCGGCAGCGGTGATGGTGATGCCGCGCTCGCGTTCCTGTTCCATCCAGTCCATGGTTGCCTCGCCCTCGTGCACTTCACCGATTTTGTAGTTCTTGCCCGTGTAAAAAAGGATGCGCTCGGAGGTCGTCGTCTTGCCGGCATCGATGTGGGCAATAATACCAATATTGCGTACGTTTTTGAGGTCCATGATGGGACTGGGAATGGAGTGAGGAAAAGAGAGCAACCGCTCACGATGCGGCTGCATCTGCGATTTTCCGGAAAACTATACGGAAATAGCCTTTTGGATGCAATCCTTCGAAGAGTGAAATCTATGCTTTTATCAGGCCTGTATGGCGTTCCAAACGGGTGACGCGGTCTTTGACCACTTCAATCTCGTCGCGGTTGGCGCCAATGGCATCGTGGTGAATCTGCTCGGCGATGACATGGAATTGATGGACCATGCGATCTTCTGCTGCTGATATTTTTTCATCCATAGTTTCGGTTAACTCTTCACGAAGATCAAACATCTCTGTTTTCATGGTCGCCAATGCGATGTGCACTCCCCCGATGCCTTCCATAATCAAAGCAACATCCTGTTTGGTCGCCGATGCAGAAGAGTCCTGTGCCATGAACCTTGAGCCTATGAGCCCTCTCCAGATTTGTCGAGGTGTACAAACGTACAGCCAAATATTTTCTCTGCAGTTATTGCAAGAGAATATTCCAATACTATCGAAATTCTTTTTAGAGAAAAACCATTTGCACAGTTTAATCCTTCTGTCGGGAAACCTATTTTGCCAAGTGCGCGAACGCCTTGTTCGCTTGCGCCATCTTGAGCACGTCCTGCTTCTTTTTGAAGGCAGCACCCTGGTCGGCGGAAGCATCAAGCAATTCCATCGCGAGGCGCTGGGCCATCGGGATGCCTTTGCGCGAGCGCGCGGCATCGAGGATCCAGCGGATGGAAAGCGCCGTCTGGCGCTTGGGAGTGACTTCCACAGGCACTTGATAGACCGACCCGGCAACGCGCTTGGGGCGGACTTCGACGAGCGGCGTCACATTGAGAAGAGCCTTGCTGAAGACCTCCAGCGGCGCATCCTTTGTGCGGGTCTTGATGACCTCCATGGCATCCCAGAAAACGCCACGCGCGATGGACTTCTTGCCCTCGCGCATCAGACAGCAGATGAACTTCTCGATCTGCGGATCGGAACCTTCGGGGATGTACGCTTTGATCGGCTTGGCCATGGGAAATTCGGGTTAAGGTCGGATGAGGAGGAATTAAGCGGCTTTCGGCTTCTTGGCGCCGTAGCGGGAGCGACCCTGCTTGCGGTCGCGCA
>JBBTVH010000196.1:0-6110 GCA_038063355.1 Patescibacteria group bacterium
AAGCAGACTTGATGGTGCGGTAACCCACGAAATTTCCGTCTTCCTTCAGCAGGTGGAAGTGGGAAAGCTGCACACCGGTGCAGCCGATACGTTTTGCATACGCCAAAAGATCCGAAAGGTTTTTTCCCCCATGTTGAACACATTCAAGGGAGGGGTGAAATAAATTCGCCATGTCGAAACTCCTGATATACGGAGCATTTCGCTCCTAGTTAAAACAGTTGGTACCAAATGTTGCTCCGTGTCTCCGCCAGAAGACTTCTGAAAACCCTCTCGAGTTGGGTTCTCATTTTTCACACATGCGCAGGAACGATTCCTTTCTAGGAAAGCGCGACAAGAAATAGCGAGCGAGAAGAACAACCTTCCCACCTACACGTAGCACGCTGAACATCCATCGATGTGCAAAGTGCTACGCACAGGGGAAAGACCACACTGTGCTGTCAAAGACCAATCCTGCATCCCAAAGGACCCAGGACGCATATTTTCCAATAAAACACGGGAAATGCAATGGTTTGGGTGGGGGAATTTGGACGGCGTAAACGGGGTAGAGACGTCCGGCCGGACGTCTCTACGATCCCACGGGGACATTGGGTGAACGTACGTACAGCTGACAACCACAAACGCCCTAGTCATTATCACAAAATGGCATTATTTCGTGACCGGTATCGGGTGGAAACGGCACGCCTTGTTGGGCGGGATTATGCGGAGGCGGGAATGTATTTTGTGACGGTGTGCACACAAGGACGATATCCATGGTTCGGGGAAATTCGCAATGGGGTGATGGGGTTATCGGATGCGGGGTGCATCGTCGCGCAGGAAATTGCGCGGACATCATGTATGAGAACAAACATTGTTTTGGATGAATGGGTGGTGATGCCGAATCATATACATGCCATCATTGAAATTTGCCCATGGAATAATGTGGATCCCGTAATGAAATGCCGTCGCGACGTCTCTGCCGATATCGCGATCCTTATCCCATTATGCCGACCTCGACCGTCATCGTTAGGTTCGATTGTGGGCAACATCAAATCAGCATCGACCAGTCGTATCTGGGCGGCTGGTCAATCTGATTTCGGTTGGCAAACCCGATTCCACGATCACATTATTCGGTCCGACCGCGCGTTGGAAAACATACGATCATACATTCGCAATAACCCAAGAACGTGGGAACGGGATCGGAATTATGTACATTAAACCTGCGAATGGAACGTAGAGACGTGCTGCGCACGTCTCAGGACGCGAGCGCACGTCTCCGCGCCGCGCATAAAAAGAGACGTCCGGCCGGACGTCTCTACCGCAAGCGATTGGCATCATCACACCAATTTCTCGTAATCATGCGCCAGCAATTGCGCATTCACCTGCCGGATCAATTCCATCACCACACCGACCACGATGATAAGACCGGAGCCGGAGATGAGGAGATCTTGGCTGGAAAGCGTGGAATACCTGGTGAAGAGAAGCGGAATGATAGCGACGATGCCAAGGAAGGTGCCGCCCCAGAGGTTCATGCGGCTACTGACTTTCGTGAGGATTTCTGCCGTTGCCCTGCCGGGGCGAATACCAGGGATGAATCCGCCGCGCTTCTGGATCGTGTCGGCGAGCTCATCGGGCTTGAAGGTGACCGAGACGTAGAAGTACGTGAAGCCGATCACAAGCAGGAAGTACCCCAAGATGTACGGAATGCTCGGGCTCTGAGGATTGAGGTAGGTGGTGATAAACCGCACCACGCTGACGAAGCGCGGAGCCGTCTGGAGGAACTGCGCGAAGATGGCGGGCAGCGTGATGAGAGAGATCGCGAAGATGATCGGGATCATGCCGGCCTGATTGAGACGGATGGGAATATTGGCCTGCACGCCCCGGCCCGCGCCTTGGTTGGCGTAGGTGATGGGGATCTGGCGGTGGGCATCGGTAAAGAGGACAACCGCCACGAGCGTGGCAAGCGAGATAATGCAGAAGAGGTAGAACGCCGCCATTTTGCCCTGGCCCGCGATGAACATGGCCGAGAGCGACGAGGGGATTCCGGAGATGATACCCACGAAGATGATGAGCGAGACGCCGTTGCCGATCCCCTTTTCCGTAATGAGCTCGCCGAGCCACATGAGGAAGATGGAACCCGCAGTGACGTAGATCATCGGGAGGAGAACGCCGGGGAACGAGGTGTCGATAAGCTGGATACCGCCCTGGCCGAGGAGGACAAGGAAGCCGTAGCTCTGGACGAAGGTGAGCGGCAAGCTCAGCCAGCGCGTGTAGCGGTTCAAGGTCTGCTGGCCCTGCGCGCCTTCCTTGCTGATGCTTTCGAGCTTCGGGAAGATGACGGTGCAGAGCTGCACGATAATGGATGCGTTGATGTAGGGGGAAAGCCCGAGGAGCACCACGGAGAAGTTGTCGAGTGCGCCTCCGGTGAGAGCGGCAAACACTCCCATCACACCGCCGGCCTCTCGCGAATCCAGAAACTGCTTGAGCGCGAAAGGATCAGCACCCGGGATCGTGATGTGTGCAACCACGCGGTACACAAAAAGAAGTCCGAGCGTGATGAGGATTCGTTTGCGGAGTTCTTCAGAGTGCCAGAGCTGGCGGAGATACGTAAGCATGGAGAGAGATGGATACTATAAGCATCCTGACAATGGTTATATTGTTGTATTGCAGTATTGCTCGCAAGCGAAAGTACAACGACTTCTCAGCAATACAACAATGCAGCAATACAACAATTTCATTGTACAATGGTGATGCTTCCTCCCGCGTCCGCCACTGCCTTCTTCGCTCCCTTCGAGGCGGCATGCACGGTCAGGACAAACTTCTTTTTGACGGCATTGCCGAGCACTTTCACAGGTCTCCCGGAGCGCACAAGCCCGCGTCGGCGCAAATCGGCGACGGTGTAGGAGCCGGCGTCGAGCAGCGCATCCATTTTCTCCAGGCTCACGATTTCCTTCTCCACTCTTCCCGGTGCCTTGAATCCGCCGAGCTTGGGTTGGCGGCGCACGAGCGGCGTCTGCCCTCCTTCAAAGCCCCATCGGCGCCCCTTGCCGACGCGCGACTGCTGGCCTTTCGTGCCGCGTCCGGCCGTGGTTCCTCCTCCGCCGGAGTTGCCGCGTGCCACGCGCTTGCGCTTGGAAACGGCACCCCGGGCTGGCTTTAAGGTATGGAGCATGGGCGGCAGTGTAACGAAGAACAAGCCCGGGTCAAAGCAAAGATGTGACTTAAAGTATTACGTATTAAGTATTAGGTATTAAGTATCCATACCAAACTGTCGCTAGCGATACCTAATACGTAATACCTAATACTTTTGAGATAAGGCAAAACCTCATAAATGTGCTATAATGAATGGATTTACATGCTCCGCGCCCTTCTCGCTCTGACGGCTTCATTGCTTGCCTCCCTGCAGCTCTCCGCAGCAGGGATCAAGAGTCCGCCGACGTTTCTGACGCGCGCGGAGGGGGCGATGTTGCTTCTCACGAGCGCCGACATCCCGCTCATGACCGATGTGCAGCCGCTTCTGTATCCCGATGTGCTCGAAGGCGAGTGGTACGTGCCCTACCTCAAGACGGCGGTACGGATGGAGATGCTTGATCCCGACGCTCGGCACGGGCTCCTGCAGCCGCACCACTCGGTGAACCGCGCGGAGTTTTTGAAGATGATGACCATCGCCTACGGACTTCCAAAAAATCTCTCCTACCCCTACACCGATATTCCCGCAGGCGCGTGGTATCGGACCTACGCGGGCATCGCGCAGGTGAAGGGGGTTTTCCGCGACGACAAAGAACCGCTCCTTCTGCATCCGGAATCCCGGGTGACGCAGGAAGAAGCCGTGGCCACCATTGGTGAAGTGCTTAAGGGCACTGAGCAGGTGCAGATCCATCCCGGCGACCAGCTGCGCGACGCGCTCAAAGCGCCCGACCGCTCGCAACCGGTGCCGGCCGTGAGCGTGCAGCCCACGCCGTACGCCATCAGCCCGCTGATGGTGAAGGAATCGATCCTCCGTCAGCTCAGTAACAAAAGTAATACCTTAGACGACGTCCGCCTTTTGATCCTGCAGCGTGCGAACGAGGAACGGCGTGCCGCAGGCATCCATATTCTCCGGCACAATGCGCTTCTCGCCGCCGCCGCCCAGGACTATGCCAAAGACATGTCCAAGCGCGGGTTCTTCAGCCACTTCAGTCCGGAAGGGCTTTCGTACGTGGACCGCATCCGCAATGCCGGTTACATCGATAGCAGCACAAAAACCTGCCCCTGTACGCCATCACTCAATACCATGAACCTGCTCCAGAACCGTCGTGAGATCGGCAGCAATTACATCCTGATGAAATCCGGCGACCAGTGCCAATGCCAGGCGCTGTTCTCCCTCGGAGAAAATATCGCGAAAGGACAGCTGACCCCCACGCAGGTGATGAATGACTGGATGCAGTCCGAGAACCACCGGAGAAATATTCTGAGCGGCGCCTTCGACGAAATCGGCATCGGAATTTTTGGGGATGTGTGGGTGCAGGAATTTGGGAAATTGGAGACGCAGTGAAATATTTGCCATTTGTCATTTGCGATTTGCCATTTACAAATCGCAAATGGTAAATGGCAACTGGCAAATTACTTCTTCGGTCTCTTCGGACTCTTCGGTCTCTTCGGACTTTTTGCTGGCACCGCCACTGTCTTTGCCCCCTTCTTCGGAAACGCCCCGATCACAATCCCCATCGTTACCAAGAAGATAAGTGAGAACAGCATCGCGATTCCCGTATGGAACCAGTGCAGCACCCATTCGATGAGAATCGCCGGGGTCAGGCCGTACATTCCCAGCTTATAGAGCTCTCCGTAGGTGAACTTCCTGCTCATGATCGCCGCGAGAACCCAGGCAAGAAGCGTGAAGAGCAGGAGATAGAAAAGATATCCCAGCAGAATGAATGGGGCGGCGATCCACGGGAGCAGTAGCACCGCAAAGACGGCAAGCATGAAGATGATCGCCGGAATGAAATCGAGGAATGGAAGCGCCTTGGCAGTCACATCGTTGTAGAGCTCGCGGTTGATCACGAGCGGCGGGTTACCGGATTTCTGGAATTCGCTGTAAAGAAAGACCTTGATTGCATTATCGTCGCGTGCGATAGCCGCAGTTTTGGTCAGAAGCACGGCCGTTTCGTACTCGGAATACTCCTCCGCCGTTGCATTCGTATCGATCACGAGAAGGTGCGTAAACTGCGGCTCATCACTCTCATCATCGTCGTCTTTCTCAAGCATCGCCTGCTCCCAAGCGGGCGGCAACGGAAGAATGTAGGGCTCTTCCACATTCGTAGAAAGCTCGGCTCCGGAGAATGTGAGCACCAGTTCAGCGGGGTACAGGTCCGGGACAGTCTGCTTCGCCTCGCCAATCCACTCTTTTATCTGCGGCATGAAAACGGTTGCCTGCAACGAAAAGACGACGGCAGAAATGAACGTCGTGAGGACGAGCAGCCAGAACAGATACCAATAGCCGCTCCAAAACGATTTCCCCTTCAGTTGCTTATATGAAGAGGGGTCGGTGCAGCAGAGCCGGACGCGGGTGAAAAAATTGAAAATTGAAAATGGTAAATTGAAAGTTAATTTTAAACTTTCAATTTTCCATTTTCAATTGCCAAGAGTAGCGAAGGCCCTGCCGAACTCCTCCGCCGCTTCGGGCCCGTTTCCGGTAACGATCAAGCCGTCGACCGTGACCGTATCGCCCGTATAGATCGCACCCATATCTTCGAGCATGGTGATCTGTGTTCGCTGCCCGTCATCCCACACGGTTGCTTTCCGATTTTCGAGGACACGGGCTTTCGCAAGAATCGTGGGAGCGATACAGATGGCGCCGAGTGGAAGATTGGCGCGCACGGTGTCATTGGCGATTTTGAGTGCCTCATGATCCGATGCATACGCCGCGGCTCCCGGTCCGCCGATAAAGCCGATACGGTCGTAGTCCGTGACCTTCACATCTTTCAAGGCAATAGTCGCATCCACGTTCCCGCCGAACTTCCCGGTGCATTCGCCCTTTTCCTTGCTCGCGATAACGATGCCAAATCCGGCATCCACAAGCCCTTTGCGCGTTCCTTCGTATTCGTGATCCTGGAAGCCTTGTTGGGCCAAAATAATGAGGACGGTACGCACGGAGA
>JBBTVH010000197.1:0-4334 GCA_038063355.1 Patescibacteria group bacterium
CATCCTCGGCATCGGCGCCGTTTTCGGACTCTGGCGCTGGTCGGGCTACAACGGACTCGTGACCGCGCAGGAATCGGTGGTTTCCTCCTGGGCGCAGGTGGAGACGCAGTACCAGCGCAGGGTCGATCTCGTTCCGAATCTCGTAAATACCGTAAAAGGCGCGGCAGACTTTGAACAGGAGACCTTTACCGCCATCACGGAAGCCCGTAGCCGCTGGCAGACGGCTCCCACACGCAACGATCAGATCGCCGCGGCCGGACAGATGGAATCCGCGCTTTCACGCCTCCTTGTCTCCGTGGAGAACTACCCGCAGCTTCAGGCGACGCAGGCGTTTCGGGACCTGATGACGCAGCTCGAAGGTACGGAAAATCGTATCGGCACCGCGCGCCGCGACTACAATGAGTCCGTCCGCGCCTACAACGTCCGCGTGAAGCGCTTCCCAGGCAATCTCCTCGCCAGTGCATTCGGCTTTGATGCCGAAGAGTTCTTCGAAGCCGTGGAAGGCGCGGAGAATGCGCCGACGGTGGACTTCGAATAGAGGAGATTCCTCTGTTGTATTGCTGAATTGTGCTATTGTTCGCAAGCGAAAGCTTGTGTGGGATTGTGGCGAACAATTGAGCAATACAGCAATATAACAATCGTGATCGGAATCACGCGAATCATCGTCATTTTCTGTATCGGCCTTGCTCATGCCTTCTCCGTCCCCCCCAATGACGGCTTCATCACCGATACCATCCCGATTCTCGATGCGCAGCAGGACATGAGTCTGGAGCAGATGCTGGAGCAGTATCGCAGCGAAACCAGTAACGAGATCGCGGTGCTCATCATCCGTACACTGGAAGGTGAGGAGATCGCGGACGTGGCGGTGGAGGTCGGTCGCAAGTGGGGCATCGGCACACAGGAGAACAACAACGGCATTCTCATGCTTATTGCCTACGAAGACCGCCGCGTCTTCATCGCGACGGGATACGGGCTTGAAGGTGCTGTGCCGGATATCGTCGCAGCCGGCATTGTCGAGACAGACATCGCGCCCGTATTTAGAGACGGGGATTACTATGGAGGCATTCGAGCAGGCGTCGAAGCACTGCAAAAGCATATCGGCGGAGAATACACCGCCGAGCGCTATAGTTCCGGCTCGGAAGACGGAGGCGGCCTGGGGCAGTTTCTGTTCTTTCTCCTCTTCATCGGATTGGATTTCCTAGTCGCGATATTCGGCAGAAGCCAGTCGTGGTGGCTGGGGGGAGTTGTCGGTGCGGTCATCGGCATCGTTCTTGGGGTGATGTATGTCTGGTGGTGGAGTATCCCGGTGCTCGCAGGACTCGGGTTATTGTTTGATTTTATTGTTTCCAAGATGGGACCACGGACAGGACGACGCCGCGGTGGTATCTGGTTTGGAGGACCGGGAGGACGGGGGGGAGGTGGAGGATTTGGAGGATTCAGTGGAGGATCGTTTGGAGGTGGTGGCGGAGGAGGGAAATGGTAAGTAAAAGATGGCAGAAAGGGCAGAAAAAGGGAGGAAGGGCAAAAACGATTTTGCCTTTCCTGCCATTCCTTCCTTTTCTGACCGATTTTCTCCATCGATCGGTGTGAAACGGGTAGTATATCTGCCTGATGATCGCAGCGACATTTTCCTCATTACTTGTAGCAGCTTCAACGCTTACGGTAGCGGTAGAACCGAGCATGACGCTTTCGGCTCCGCGTGGGGCGCAGCACGTAGAAATGCTGGGTCTTTCCCTGAAGGCCGACTGCACGGGAGACATCGCCGTGGAGGAAGTGCGTCTGCGGAGGAGAGGACTCGGATTTGCGACGGATATCGCCGCGGTCTACGCGGAGATGGAGGGACTTCGGGTGAGTAACTCGGCTACGGCCGCGCGTGACGGGTCGATAGACTTGCGGCTTTCAAGAGTCGCGGTCGATGCCTGCGGAAGCGCGAATCTTACGATTTTCATGGATCTTTCTGCAGAAGCTGACGTCGCTTCTGAGCATCGTATCGAGCTGCGGGGCCAGGACGCAGTCACCGCGCCGGGGGTAGCGGTAAAGCTTTCGTCGGTGCCTGCATCTGTAAGGACCGTGCGCACGGCGGGCGATACCACGGGCAGCGTTGCCGTCGAGTATCTCCGGCTTTTGAAGCCCGTGCGCTACGGCACGCGGCGGGTGGTTGCGCGCTTGAAATTGAGTGTCTCCGGAAACCGCGCGCAGGAAATCCGTCGTATCGTGTTTACCAACGCGGGATCCGCCAAAAACATGGATCTCCGCATGATTTCGCTCCGCGATGCCCGTGGGCAACGGCTTTCTTCGACAGTCGATCATCTGCAGGGCGACAGAGTTGTGATTCTTCTGGATCCACCGCTGCGGATCGAACGCGGGGGAACGAGGACCGTGGAACTCACGGCGGACGTGATGGCGAGCGTACGGAAAACGGTGCGGTTACTTATTGAAGAACCGGGAGACCTCATCAGTGAGGAGGCCAGAGGGAGAAGGTAAGGAGAATGAATGGTGGGGACGATTTACAATGTACGATTGATGATTTGCGATTTTTTGCATTTGGCTGTAAATCGTAAATCCGAAATTGTAAATCGAAAATCGTCTGATGATACTTTCGTTTCAACAGGGGGCTTTTCTTTGCTATGCTGCCTTCCATGGTCCGTCCCTGGGCGATCTCGCTTCCGTTTATCCTTCTGCTTGCCGCGTGCGCTCCCAAAGCGCCCGATCTTCCGGCAGACGAGGTGCTCAGGCGCGCGACGGTGGCGGCGCAGTCGATATCCAGCGCGTCTTTTACGGTGGACGGCACGATTACTTTTGCAGGAGGGGCGTTTGGCAGCGGCGACGCAACGGTGCATCTCGACGGAGCATTTGAAAACGGCGGCCAGGCCGTCGCCAGTTCGGTGGATCTTACCGCCGTGCTATCGGTCATCGAAGGCGAAAGCCAGAGGGTCGTTTCGGTGTTCGACATCATCCTCGTGCAAGGGCAGCGGCTCTTTCTGAAGGTCCACGTCCTCGAAGCTCCGGGAAACCTCGGCATCCTCGATGAAACGCTTGTCGGAAAGCTCGTCGGCACCTGGTGGACGTTCGATGCGCCGGAGGAGCGTTCTTCTGCTTCCGTGACGCCCAGTGCGAATCTCCTGAAGTCCCAAGCGAGCGTGGTGCTGGTTACCCGCGATCTCGGCACGGCACGGCTCGACGGCGAAACCGTCTACCACTACGCCGTGGCGATCGATCCCGAGAAGTTCCTTGCGTACGCCGAAGAGGCGGCGCGGGAGTCCGGCGAGGAGTTCAACCCCGAAGAAGCACGGGAAGCCGTGAACGCCCTGCAGGCCACGGGCGAACTCTGGATCCGCGCCTCGGACTTCACCGTCCGCAAGATTGCGTGGGAGATCCCGGCACTGCCGATGCCCGACGGCTCCGATCTCCGCCTCAGCTTTACCCTCCTCTGGAAAGATCATGACGGTAAGATGCCCATCGTGATTCCCGTAAACGCGCAGCCCTTCAGCGCCATGCAGTTCCTGCCATCGGATGCCGCCCTAGAGGCCGCTGCGCCCGTTCCCGGTATTCCCGAAGAGGAGCTCAGGAATGCCATCGAAGAGTATTCCGATACCGTTATCCTCCCTCCCCAAGAATGAGCGACGCTACACCCAATGTCGACGGCATCCGCTCGGCGGCTCCGGCCACAGGACCCGCACCCCAGGCTATCGCGCCGCAGCTGCGTGCACGTGCACGGCGCACGATCCTCGTGCTCATCAGCATCCCGTATCTTGTCTATCTTGTATGGTGCATGTTCCTTACCACGGTACTTCCCAATACCGTCGGTGCGTTTGAGTCTTTGATTCCCATTGCCACGCTTGCGGCAGGTATCGTCGCGGTGGCACTGTTGCTCATTGCCGGCTTCGCATTGCATCGCTCGTTCAAAGAGAAAGGAGTCACCGGACGCGGCAAGTTCAACGCAGGGACACGCATCTTCGCCTTCATCCTTCCGGGCATCGTTGCGAGCATTGCTACGCCCTTAATGATTATCCGCGAGCCTGCACTCCCGCTCGACATCGTTTCACCCGCGCCCGGTACGGAGCTCGTGGCTCCCGTCGCGGTCACCTTCAGCGCCGACAGCGCCATCGAGATCCTCGCGCGCAGGAACCTGCGCCCCATCATCTTCCGCTGGGATTTCGACGGCAACGGCGAGAGCAACCAGGAGACCGTGGTGCCGCAGGTGACGGCCGTCTACGAGCGCACGGGTGTCTATAACGTCGTCCTCCATATGCAGCTTTCGGACGGTACCGTGCGGCGTGTCGGCCGTCGTATTGTCATCACGAAGGCCGTCTTTACCATGACTCCTCCGGAGG
>JBBTVH010000198.1:0-7728 GCA_038063355.1 Patescibacteria group bacterium
GGCGGATTTACGGAATTTCGCGGAGCTCCGGAGCCCCAGCTCATGCATGACGTAGAGGATGCGCCGGTGCACGGGCTTCAAGCCGTCGCGTGCATCGGGGAGGGCGCGTGAGACGATGACGCTCATCGCATAGTCGAGGTAGCTCTCCTCCATTTCGGCAACGATCGGGCGCGCGGCAATACGGCCGATGGTGCCGAGGGTCTCCAAAAGCACGGGCTGGGCCTGCGTCTTTGCGGCAACCGGCTCAGGCTGCGCCTCCACTTCGATCTCCGGCTCTGGCTTGGCCTCGGCCTTAGGCTCCTTTTTGGGTACAGGCTTTGCCTTGGGCGCGGGCTTACTGGGCTTGCTCGCCTTGGGTGATTTCTTCTTTTTGGGGGGATCCTTCTTCTTAGCCATGTTAAACGAAAGGGAATAGCGCTGATCGAGCGCCGACAACGGGAATCATACCGGATTTTGAATGAAAACAAAGTGGTGAGGGCAAGAAGAAAAATGAAGGCAGGAAAGGCAAGTAGGGCAGAAAGGGCAAATGTAGTACTCTCATTTCTGCCCTTTCTGCCCTTCCTCACTTTTCTGCCATTTCTCCAGTCCATGCTTTCCATCGTCTCCACTCCCATCGGGAACCTCGGCGACATCACCCTCCGGGCACTCGACATCCTTAAGACTTGTGATGCGATTATATGTGAGGATACGCGGGTGACAGGGCAGCTCCTGAAACTTCTGGATCTTCCGAAGAAAGAACTGATCAGCTGCCATGGCTATTCCGATACGGGAAAAGTGGCGATGATCATCCATCGATTACAGGACGGACAGCATCTGGTACTCGTCTCGGATGCCGGAACGCCGGGCATTTCCGATCCGGGCTTCGCGATTGTCTCAAAAGCCCGCGAAAGCAATGTCCCGATTCAGGTGATCCCGGGAGCGTCGGCATTCCTCGCTGCCCTGAGTGCTTCGGGATTGCCGATCAATCAGTTTGTGTATCTGGGATTCCTACCGCTTAAGAAAGGGAGGCAGACGCTGCTCAAGTCATTTATGGATGAAGAGCGGACAATGGTCTTTTATGAATCGGTGCATCGGATCGAAAAGACGCTCCGTGAACTGGCGGATGCTCTGAAAGAGCAGCCGCAGCGCCCGGTGGTGATCGCGCGGGAACTGACGAAGATGCACGAAACGGTGGTGGCGACGACCGTCGCAGATCTTCCCGCAATAGCCGCCTCCATAGTAAAGAAGGGAGAATTTGTGGTGGTGGTAGGGGCATTGCACCAATCCAAAACATCGAAGGTAGGGGCATTGCATGCAATGCCCCTACACGACGCTTCTCGATAAGGCACATGACATACAATCCACAAGTCCATCATCGGAAATCTGTTCGAAAAAAAGGAAATGATTACAGACACGGTTCATATTTTATAACGATTTGTGCAGTGAACAGGGAATGGTTATTCGGAGAAATAAAAAATGAGGTGATGACATTGAATGATTTGGGACAGATTGTTGAAAAATGCTGGCATGAGATACCGAAACATTTTTCTCATGTCTCTCTTGATGCATTCATCGTCATGCCCAATCACATTCATGGCATCCTCACACTCAATACGTCGGGTAGGGGCATTGCACCTGTTCAAGATCACGAAGGTAGGGGCATTGCATGCAATGCCCCTACGGATGCCGTTATTATGAAGGCAAACGAGATCCCTTCGTCTCCTCAAATATTTGGAAAATCTTCTCCTGGGACTCTTCCCGTTATTGTTCGTGCATTCAAATCCGCCACCACTCGCCACATAAACCGTCTCCGAAATTCTCCAGCAACTCCTATCTGGCAACGAAATTATTACGAACATGCCATCCGCAACAACGAAGAATTACAAAAAATCCGCATGTATATCCAAGACAATCCGAAACATTGGTTCACCGACGAAGAATATTCCCCACCGTACTCGTCCTGAGTTTTGCCGAAGGGCCGAAGGGTCCCAGCTGCGGGCAGACGAGACGCCTCGTCATCTAGCGCAGGTGTCCCACCTGCGCGGGAATTACGGAAGTACACTCCCCGGATTAATATTCACTCCATTCTCGATCACTTCAAAGTGCAGATGCGGCCCCGTATACATCGGTCCCGTGCCATAGCTTCCCACTTCGCCGCCGCTATAGCCGATGGTCTGACCCACAGATACTTCTTCGCCGGATTCCACCGCGAATTCCGAAAGATGGCCGTAGAGCGTGGCATAGCCGCCACGATGACCGACGAGGATATAGCTGTATCCCGTTTCGCCGCCGTCACGAACGAGGAACACAATGCCGTGGGTAGCGGCTCGCACCGCCGTATGCGGCGGGACTGCGATGTCCATTCCCAGATGCGGCACGCCGAAGTACTTCTCATAACTGGGCGCGCGGAATCCTGCAGACACGCGGCCGATGACGGGCCAGAGAAAACCGAGCGACGATGCCGGCAGTTTTCCATCGGCATGCGCGCCGGGCTTGGCACCCATGAGTCCTTTTTCAATGAGCGCGCGCTCGGCCTTGCGCTGGAGCCGCGCGTCGATGCGAGCAAGCTCCCCCTGCAGGCGAAGAACTTCGCTATGCACTTCGGCCATGATCCGTTTGTTGAGCGCGATCTCCCCCTCACTCACACGCGCGGTCATCGTTGCGCGTTCGTACGCGCTCACTTGCTTCAGATATTCCTGGGAAAGTTGCTCGTGCTTTTCTTCCAGCGCCGCCAGATGCGTACTCAGGTCGCTGCCGTTGACGAAAAACGCGTAGAGGCGCGCACGAGCGGCAAGGAGCGCGCGGCCGTCAGTGCGGTTGCGCAGTGGCGAACCGAGAATCAGGGAGCGGCGCATGCGCTCGCGCAGTGACCCGTTCTGGCTCACAAACATTCCACGGGCGCTGAGGTAACGGACGAAGGCACTTAGCGCATCACGCTCTTTCTTTACTCCGGCCGCTGCATGCTCCGGATTCCGAAGATCGATGTTGTACCGCTCATTCGCTTGCGCCACGACCTGCCGTAGTGCCGCGATCTCGAGACGAATGTTTCTGCGTTCACTTCCCGCTTTCACCATCGCTGCAGCACTTTTCTCGGCGGCATCCTCGCCTCCCCTCTGCCGCGCCCGGAGCCCCGTACTCACACGGTAACGTTGCGACGCCGTCGTGAGGACATTCTGCAAAGAGTCCTCCAGCATGTCGCGGTCCACCGCTCCCGTGAGTCTTCCTGTAGCCACGGGCACCGCAGCAACCACGGCGAACAAAGCAGCAACGATCCAGGCGCGCTGAACACGCTTCGATGACAGCTTGGTGCGCTTATGGGGAGGGGTGTGCATTTCGTATTAGTATAGCGGAAAACGGCTCCCATTTCGATGGGTTAGGAGAACCTCACTGATCTCTCTACGCCGCACTTCCCGATAATATCTTGACCCGGCTGAAATCCTGGTTCACTGGGACACTGGCAGTCGGGCCGAATTCCCGAACCACCTGGGTGTGCATTCTGGATTGCTGCAATGCTTCTGCCGACGGCAATGCGGCAAGCTTCATCGCCTGCTCGCGAGTAACTTGAATGCCTACCTCTTGGTTCCATACAAACCACGCCGGCCCGAAGCCGGGTTGGTCGAACTCAAACACGGTCCCGGGAGTCATATCGTTGAAGTCGTGCGGCATGAGACCGTGAACCTCACTTGCAACAGCAGTTGTTCTACTCAACAAAGACGGGTTTAGGGAAAACGCAGAATCATCCGTACAAATCGTCACACGATTGAAATCTTCATACTCTGAATCCATTGCATCAGAACCGAACGCCTGTATCTCCAAATAAACACGTGTCGATCTGCACTCTGCCAAAGCTTCCGCAGCAGGCAATTGAGCAAGCCTGCGCGCATCGCTCTGAGTAACCAGCATTCCTCTCTGCCCATTCCAAACGTACCACGCAAAACCGCGGCCGGAAGTATGAAATTCAAACACGGTCCCGGGGTCCAGTTCGTTGAAATCACCAGGGGTATTTTGCTTGTTTAAATTCTGTTCCATATTATGCAGGGGGGAAGTATTTATTAGTATAATACATCATTTTTGTTATTATTGCAAATTCCAATACTTTGGCTAACGATAGACATCTCTCCGATGCCCTATCTTCACCACCGTCACCGTCACCAGATGTTTCTGAATCGTATAGATGATGCGATACGGCCACACACGGATGGCCCAACCTCCTGCATATTCCCCTTCCAGTTTCTTTCCGCGGAAGGGATCGGCACCCAACGAATCAATGGCATCGGAAATTCGCTGTTGATCTTTGCGGGGAAACTTGCGCGTCTCCTTCAGTACAGGATCAAGGATAATGATCCTGTAGTTCATTTGAGACGAAGGCTTTTTTTGAACTGCTTAAACGGGATTTTTTTTTCTTTGTCGACATTGCGAAGTCTTTTCAAGGTGTCCGCCGCCTCTACCGGATCCGACATGATGTCGAATGTTTCCATCCACCCCTCAAATTCATCGATGGACATCAAGACGCCTTTCGGCTGGCCCTCGTAGGTGATGACGATGGAAACGCCTGGCGTTTCGATTTCTTTGAGCATTGCAAAGAACGTATTTCGTGCCTTGGATGCGGATATCGTCTTCGTCATATATGTACATAGTATTGTACAATGGCATCAGAAGCAATCCCTTCAATCCCTTATTCCCCTTCTCTATACTCCCCGCATGATCTCCTCTCTCCGCGGCGTCATCCATAAAGGTCCCATCGGCGAAGTCACCGTGGACGTTCAGGGCGTGGGCTACCGTGTCGCAGTGCCGCTCGATATATGGGAGATGCTCCAAGGGGGTGAGCAGCGACTGCTCTGGGTCAGCACCTACGTCCGCGAAGACCGTCTCGACCTCTACGGATTTCCCGAAGCAGCAGGCCGCAGATTTTTTGAAGAGCTCATTAACATGCAGGGCATCGGGCCGAGGCTCGGACTGGAACTCTGCGCTGTTCCTAAAGACCTTCTGATGCAAGCCGTGCGCGATGAAGATGCATCGATCCTCCAGAGCATCAAAGGAGTCGGGAGAAAGACTGCGGAAAAACTTCTTCTGGAACTCAAATCGCTCGCGGAGAAGCAACCGGATCTCTTCCGCTCTTCTTCCAGCAAAGACGGCGACATGGGAAATCAGTACGACCGAGACGCGGTAGAAGCCCTGAAGGGACTTGGCTACGACGGCCCGACGATTCTCGACATGCTCAAGAAACTTCCGAAAGACTTGAAGACGACGGAGGACAGAGTGAAGGCGGCGCTGCGGGCGCTCTGATGGTTTGCTGGTTTTCGGGTTTGCGCGTTTGCTGGTCCAGCAAACGAGCAAACAAGCCAACCAGCAAACGATAAACGGCTCTTTTTGATAGGGAAAGCTCCGAACATAGAGTATCATTGCCACGTTTTCCTCTCTCCCATGCAAAAAAAGCACGAGATCTGTCTGGTCCGCGGTTGCGGAAAGCCTACCAGTGGCAGGCAGCACTGCGCGGCACACGGGACTCCCGAACAGCGGAGGAAACTCTCGACTGCCATACAAAAGACCATCCGATCCGCATGCTGCTCCGAGGAATGCTTCAGCGGGGAAGGACACGAAAACGGCGAACAGTATTGCGCGAAGTGCAAGGAACCGTGTGGGTGGAAGTCAGTATCGTTGTAATTGAAAATGTAAAATTGAAAATTGAAAATACATAAGCTTCGATTGCTCGAATCTTCTCATAATTTTCAATTTTACATTTTCAATTTTCAATTCTCACTTCTGCTATAGTAACTTCTCCATGCTCCACTTAGACGTTTCCGCCGCGCTGGCCAAAGCCATCACTCCCTCGCGGGGAATCCCGGACCAGGAGCTTTCCTCTCTCCGTACCGGCATGCGCCGCTACGTGGATGATTTCCTGAAGGAACGCGCCAAAGGCGAACATGCATGGTCGATGGATCCCTACGACAAGGCTTCCGCGGAAGCGGTGCGCGAAATTTCGATGCGCGTGCGTGCCGACCGCATCAAGACCATCGTCTGGATCGGCATCGGCGGCTCGGGACTCGGTCCGCGGGTGATCCAAGACGTGCTTGAGGGCCCCGAGACCGTGGAATTCATCGTCATCGATACGATCGATCCCGCGGTGCTCAACATGTACAAGAATCTGGTCGACTGGCGGTCCACGCTCGTCGTGGTCGTGAGCAAATCCGGCGGGACGCTCGAAACGATGAGCACGTTCTTCCTCTACTGGAACGAGCTCAAAAACGCGATGAAGGAGCGCGCATCCGAGCGCGTGATCGCCATCACCGATCCGCACGGAGGAGCGCTGCGGAGCTTCTGCATGGAACGCGCGATCCAGATGCTCCCGATTCCTCCGGCTGTCGGCGGCCGTTTCTGCATTTTCACGCCCGTCGGCCTCCTGCCGATGGCGCTTCTGGGGGGAGACACGGCGCAATTTCTGCGTGGTGCCAAGGAAATGGACACGGTCTGCCAGGCTTCGGTGCTCGAAGAGAACCCCGCCGCGATGCTCGCCTCCATGCAGTACCTGCTCGATATGAAGCGCGGTTATCCTCTCCGCGTGATCATGCCGTATTCGGCGCGCCTGGAGCAGCTCGCCCGCTGGGGCCAGCAGCTGATTGCGGAGTCGCTCGGAAAGACCGAGACGAATAACCCCTTCCCCATCGCCGCGATTGGGACCCAAGACCAGCACTCGCTTCTGCAGCAGTGGATGGCGGGGCCGCGCTTGGCGTGGCACCTCTTCATCCGCGAGGAGGAGAAAACGCGCCTCACTGTCCCCGACGACGTGGAGAATTCCTTCAGCTACCTCGCCGGAAAGACCTTCGGCCAGCTGCTCGACGCCTGCTACGAAGGCACCAGCCGCGCGCTCATTGGTGGCAAAAGGCCCTGCATAACCATCACCCTACCGCGTCTGGACGCGTACCACCTTGGCCAGCTCTTCTTCCTCTTCATGACGGAAGTCGTGCTCCTCGGAAAGCTCTATAGGATTGATCCCTACGGCCAGCCGGCGGTGGAGGTAGGAAAGAAGATCACGAAGGAGATACTGAGTAGAGGGAGAACGGAATCGTGAGTAGTGAATGGTGCATCGTGAGATCGTGAGTGGACGATTCACGATCCACGACTCACCACTCACAATTTACTATTTGACGCTCCTGAATTGGTTTATACTTGCACTGTAATTCCCCTACCGCCATGCCCTCCCCCACCTCCGACGCCGACTTTAACAAAGATGTCCTCTCATCTGACCTCCCGGTCCTCGTCGACTTCTGGGCACCCTGGTGCGGCCCGTGCAAAGCAATGCTCCCGATCATCGAAGAGCTGGATGCGGAATACGCCGGCAAAGTGAAGTTCGTGAAGATGAATGTGGATGAAAATATCGATGTCCCCGGACAGTTCAATGTCATGAGCATCCCCACCTTCGTCCTCTTCAAAGGCGGCAAGCCCGTCTCCTCCTTCATCGGTGCGCGCACAAAGGAGGATATAAAGAAGGAACTGGATGCCGTCTCCTGACCTTTCTGCCTTTTCTGCCCTCGTGAATATCCTCCTCGGCATCATCGGCATGGTTGCAGGCATCGCGATCATCAAATTCCGCGAACCCATCGGCGACCTCTTTGGCGAAGCTACTTGGACCCGTTACGTTGGCGGCCCCTACAACATGGCGATTATCGTGGGCATCCTGCTCTTCTTCTTTTCCTTAGCCAAAATGACGGGGACGACGGATTTCTTTCTTGCACCGCTGAAGATGGTGTT
>JBBTVH010000198.1:7738-16094 GCA_038063355.1 Patescibacteria group bacterium
CCCCCCCGCAAAGTCGCTTGTAGTAGATAGTGACTAGCTTTAGGATTTTCTTCGTGGGGCTGTAGCTCAGTTGGTCAGAGCACCTGCTTTGCAAGCAGGGGGTCAAGGGTTCGACTCCCTTCAGCTCCACCATTCGTGACCTATAAAACTGAAAGTGGCGTTTTAATAGGTAATTGCAGCCTTAAAGGCGTTTTTGAGTGAGTTTGAAAATGGCTTTTCTGAATTTCGTGAAATTCGGAAGCACATCGAAGAATGTGGCTGACTGTTGCGGTATTTATGGAGTTTGAAAATTGATTTTTGTGTAATGGACCACTAACTGCATTATCTGTTCTACTACAGCCTTTATAGAATCAAGGATTTTTGCTACCGTTCAATCATAAATTTATGACTACATTATCAAACGTTTTAAATGGCATAGATGATAATGTTTTCCTAAACGAAGACTGCGTGTCAGGCATAAAAGAAATACCTAATGACTCCATACACTTAATTTTGAGCGACATACCTTATGGTATTGGAGCTGAAGAGTGGGATGTAATGCATGATAATCAAAATTCAGCATATTTGGGTTCTAGCCCCGCTCAAAAAGTTGCAGGTGCAGTCTTCAAGAAAAGGGGTAAACCACTCAATGGATGGTCGGAGGCAGACAAGAAAATACCTTATGAGTACTATGATTGGTGTAAGCAGTGGGCATCGGATTGGTACAGGATTTTGAAACCTGGTGGTACCGCATTCATCTTCGCGGGACGTAGGTTATCTCATAGATGCGCAGCAGCACTTGAAGATGCTGGCTTTACATTCAAAGACTCACTGTGTTGGCTACGACAAAGGGCACCACATAGAGCGCAAAGACTCAGCGTGGTCTATGACCGCAGAGGTGATGAAAAAAATACTCAAGACTGGGAGGGATGGCGTATAGGAAACTTGCGGCCAATATACGAACCGATTTTATGGTTTACCAAGCCGTATAAGATTGGGACCACCGTTGCTGATAATGTTTTAATGCATGGTGTCGGAGCTTATAATCAAGATGCTTTCTTAAAATATGTACGAGAGCCAGACAATATTTTGGATTGCGGCTTTACACCGAAAGAAAACAAAATACATCCTACCCAGAAACCATTATTATTGATGCAAGCCTTAATTGAACTTGCAACTCAACGAAATCAAATAGTGTTAGATCCGTTCGCGGGTAGCGGAAGCACGCTAGTCGCTGCCGAACAATTAGGCAGGAAATATATTGGATTTGAGAATAATCATGAATATTTCAATCTTGCACAGGAAAGACTCGGAAAAGTCGAAAGACAAGAGCTCCATAAAATGCAGCCAGCACTAGCGTTTTCTTTATAGCAAGGTCATCAGCTGATTATCAGATACCTGTTTAATTTTCTTCTCTTTGCTATCGATTTTGTGTGCAATCATTAGACGCTGAACTGCTTCCTTATGACTCAGATTCATTATCACTTCTCTTTCTTGGGCTAAAAATGTTAGCGCCTCTTCTTTTGCAATCGTAATAGATTCTTCATTTGCAATTTTTTCCGTCTTCCATAAGTCGCTAATAGAAATATCGAAATCAAGCATAGTTCTGTTTAGAAGCGCCCAATACGCATTGGCATTTTTGCTTGGAGACATTGATTCAACTGCCTTGAATATTTCATGCAAAAGCACGGAAGCGGATTTATTCGGTTTGGCCGCACGTTTTGCAATCAAAACTGCTAAATGTGCGTAAGACAGAACACACACGTTTCTTGATGCAGCTTGTTGGTATATTTGGCTTGCCTTGGTTGGTAATTGATAAAGGGGGCAAACAACTAATGCATATGGCTTTCCTCGTTTCCAAGTATCCATAGCTTGAATCTTAAAATCCTTCTGATTTTTTGCTGTTCTGCTTAGACGAAAGGCTTTTGCATCAGCGACAAAACTATATCCCTTGCCAACTACTTCTACATCAGCGGCATCGGCTCTTTCTGTTAATACAACGCTCGTTAAGCCCAAAAAGTTAAAGCACGCATTTAAAAGCATGTCAGTATATTTTGAGTAGAGTTTTTCTTCGCTAGTGTCGTGCCCATAAGATTCTGGTATCGCGCCACAAAGTCTTAAGTGGCTGATAAGGCTGGATGATTTATTTCCTTCTAGCTCTTCATTTAATTCCAGTTGCAACCTGCGCGTGTCTTGTCCGAAATCGTGGCCAATGTTTGCGATTTTAGCTACCCAGTGTTTCCTTGCCGCCAATGATTCTGATTTTATTATCTGTAAATCCATTGGTCGCATTCTATCATTCGTAGACTACAGAACAAACGTTAGTTAACTATGCCTATGCTAAAGACTGCTTATAAAAAAGTTTGAAAAGTCACGAATGCTCCATTGACTGAATTCGATTACAGGATCAGCTCGCTTCTCTTTTCAGGTGGCCTACTAAGAATCTCAATTACCGGTTTTAGCGAATATCCTAGCTCCTGTAGCGTATCTACGAGATCCAGCACGTCTCTACCGCACAGGTCAGGAAGTTTGAAGTTCGTCACTAATGCTCCACCATCGCCATTAGCAAAATATTCCAAAAACGTGAATATTGGTTGACACCACCCTTAGCACTCTGATATCACGAGTGCCAATGACGAATTACTACGTGGTTAAAAGAGGCAGTCGTTGGGCATCCCTCCGTGAAGGAGCAAACAGAGAAGCATCTAAAGAATCCGCTCCCAAAACAGGTGGTGGCGAGGTGCGTATTCAAGGAAGAAATGGAAAATTCCGCGACTCTGACACCATTGCACCAGCAAACGATCCCTGCCCTCCCCGAGATACCAAACACTAAATGATTGATCTCCTCGAAATCATCAAAGAGTTATGTCCTAAATGGGCAAAGCGCAATCCAAAAATACTTTTAGTAGCAACAGTCGCGATCATTTCCGGCAGTATGATGCGAACCTATGATAGCCACCAAATAATTGAGCCTCTTAGGGACGAAAATAATTCTTTAGAAGCACAACTGATTCCTTTCAAAACAGTGGCACTTGAAAAATATGCAAATCTTGCCGAGGAAAAAGCTCTAGCAGAATTAGCAACAAGAGTTGGCCAGACGGAACTAAGTCTTATTAACCTTCCACAATATCAAGAAGTTGCATCATGGGACGCACGCGGAAAGGTTCATACTGTTATGGCTGGCGGCAGTGCTATAGCAAGAGGACCGAGTGCTATTGCCGACTGGAACAAAGGCTATTGGCAGATTATTGAAGGCGATTTGTCAGAAGTAAAATGTGACTCCAGAGCTATCGACAAATATCTCGAGACAATCAAACAAGCGCCGCTTTACCCCTTTGCCCAATACTCAATGGCTGTTTGTTTAAAAAGAAAAGAGGATGAAGGATGGAAAACTTATTTTCAAAAAACTTATGAAATTCTGAGTAGAACAACCACAATTCCTAATCATCAAACAGATCATGATTGGCTTATGCAAAAGATTACTAATTCAAAGGAAAATCCGCTGATTTAATTATGTGAGGATCACTTCTAATCTCCCCTCTCCCACCGCCGCCTTCAATTCCATCCCAATCCTCTCCCCCACCCGACTTCGCCCCGCTGAGGCGGGGCTACGCCGGGCAGGCACTCATGTACAGACTGCACTAAGTGCATCTTCTTGAACTGCATTTCTTAATTCCATACCAATACGTTCACCGACAGACATGCTTTCGCCATAGAGATAGCGTGCGTACGGAGTCGCAAACGTTCCCGGAGAACCCGGAACCCTAAAGGATACATCGAAGATGACGATATCTTCTTTGCCGTCCTCCGTGACCACCGCTCCCTGCAGCGCAAACGGCCCGATGATGCCTTTGCCTGTGGGATCGAGCTTCTTTGGAAGCTTTTTGCACTGCGCAACGAACTTCTCGCCAAGCTCGAAGGCTTTTTCTAGGATCGATTCCTTCACGGTGACCGCGATGTGCCCGGTCTCCACCATCTTTACGGGCATGAACTGCTTCGCCCACATCTGATCCTCGGCGGTCATCCGGAGAAAACCATCGAGGTTGGTCTGACGGCGCGTATCGGTCCCCAGCAGCTCCAGTTCGCCCGTGAGCGGCGAGTAGAAGAAGTTGAAATTCACGGGAGCGCCCACCACGAACTCTTCGATCGTCGCATCATCCATCGCATCCGGGCTGATCATTCCGGATTTGATGTGCGCGTTCACACGATCGTCGAAGTCCGTGGCGGTTGCGAGAAAGAATCCTCGCTCATATTTGCGCTGCGCCTCGCGCGCTTTGACGATGACCATACGGCCAAGATCGATATCCTTCGGCGTCTTGTACATCTTCGGCGTCCGGATGTCGGCGTCTCGAAGAAGATGATTTTGATTGTAGGGCTGGTCGCGCTCCTCGAGCTTCAGAAGATGGCGGGAACCGAAGATCGGAACCGCGAAATCCTCTTCCACCTTTTTAAAGTCCGGGAAGTAGACCCAGAAGTATCTATTATGAACAAATATAGTGTTCATCTTTTGCAGCTTCTCAACGGTCTTTTTCTGAAGAACGTCTTCGAATGTATCAACCAAGATTGTTTCATCGATGCATCCCTTGGCCCTTGGCCCCCTGTCCTGAGCGGAGTCGAAGGGTTGGCCCTTCGTACGGTAGTACAAGTCATACGTTTTCTCCCTCCCCTTCCTCGCCACACAGAGCGTTTTGAACCCATGCTTCTTCGCGCCGTGTGCAACATCCAAAGCGCTATGTCCTCCGAGGACCCCCACGGTTAAGTGCTTTTGGTCGTAGCCCTTGAGGATGGAGGAGAGATCCATAGATTCTAGTATAATTTTCAATTTTCCATTTTCAATTTTGAATTCCTATCCAAGAACATCATCCAGCCTTCCCTTCTCTATCGCCAGCTTAATCTCCCTAGCAATCCTTCGGCCCGTACTCATAGGCTCCTGATATTTGAGCCAGCTGTACGGCGATCCCATAATGAAGGGATTGGTACCGGCGACGATGCGTGCGGAGATCTCGAACACGAAAATCTCGAGTTTGCGTGTGACGATGCACTCCAGACAGAACGAACCGAAAAGACCTTTACCCCCGCACATCTTCTTGCTCGTTTCGACGACCCTCTCCCCCATCGCGAAGAATTCCGGAAGCAGCGACTCGCGGACGACCACCGGAATGTTTCCCACGATGGTGTAGGACGTGAAGATGTTGGCGGCCAGCTGGTCTTCCGCACGGATGCGCCCGATGGAGTCGGCGTTGCTTTCGTAGCGCTTGTCGAAGCTCAAAATCTCGAGGTCCTGCGTGAGCGGCGAATGGAAATAGTGCGCGTAGATCGGAACGCCCACGATGTACTCCTGCAGCGCGTAATCGTTCTGCTCCGGATACTTGCGGTTTTTCACTTCGTAAAACTGCTCCGAGCTTTTGGCGATGAAGTATCCGAATCCTCCGCCGGCGCCGTGGAATTTCACGATCACGGGCTTCGTGATCTCCTCGGGGGTGGCAAAGACCCGGGGCATCTTGATGTCGGCGGCCTCGAGCCACTGGCGCTCCATGCTGCGGTCACTCTCCCACTCGAGAATCTCCTTGGTGCCGAAGTACATCGCTTTCATCTCCCGCACACGGTCGTGGCCCATGTACGCGATGAACGAGCCGTGCGGAATGATGATCGCATTGCGTTCGACGAGCTTCTTCTCCGTCTCTTCCCATTCCGACCAGTCGTTCACGAGAATGATTTCATCGGCCACGCCATAGCTCTTGTACACGCGCTCCGATCCCTTCTTGCATACGACGATGTTGCGCATGCCTTCCTGACGCGCACCGTGGAGAATTTGCAGCGCAGTGTGGCTCCCCATCGTAGCGATGACGTAGTCTTGAGGGTTTTTTGAAGCCGGCGATGTACTCTGCTTCACCATAGGTATTTTGAGGAGAGTAGCAGAAGAAAGCGGATATATTCAAGGGAATACCATAAGGAATGGTTGGATGGTTGGATAGTTGGATGGTTAGGAGTGACACGAAGCTCCGATCATCGCTTGCGTCTAACCATCCAACCATCCAACCATTTGTATGCTATAATGACGCGACCATATGAAACGCCTCGTCTCCTTTTGGCTCCTCGCACTGATCCCCGTTGCTCTCCTCGGGGCCCTCCATCCCGAGCGCCTCACCTCCGGGCCGAAGATCGAAGCACGATACAATTCCGTGCAGGGCGCCGACATCGTCACTTTCGTCCGCGACGGTTGCCCGCACTGCGCGGACTTCGAGGAATTTGCGACAGAGCAGGGGTGGGAAGTCGAGTATCTCGAGATCACCGAACTCGGTGCGCCCGAGCTCTTTGCCAAAGTCCAGGACCACTCGCCGGCGCTCCAGCAGGGCGTCCCTACTATCGTGATCAACGGAACCATTCTTCAGGGATACGAAACGCACGAAACGACCGGTGCGCGTCTTGCAGCGATCTACAATGCCTGCCGCACATCCGACAACGGCTGCCTCCCCTTTCGCGATTTTCTCGCGAGTGATGTGGAGGATGTGGAAGTGATGACGGCAGCGGGAGGAACCTGCACAGAAAACTGCGAGACCGATACGAGCAAGTACACCTTGAGCCTCTGGTTCATCGGCCCCGTGGATCTCACCATTATGTCACTCCCCGCGCTTTCGATCCTCCTCGGATTCCTCGATGGATTTAATCCCTGCGCGATGTGGGTGCTCATTACATTGCTGACACTCCTCATCAACACCCACGACATGAAGAAGGTGTGGATCATCGGGGGCACGTTCCTCTTTGTGAGCGGCGCCGTCTATTACCTCTTCATCGCTGCATGGCTGAATGTCTTCCTTCTGATCGGCTACAACATGTGGGTGCAGAAAGTGATCGGCCTTGTGGCGATCGCTGGAGGCGGTTTTTACCTGTACGAAGCCTTCGGGAAGGATCCGAACCAGTGCAAAGTGACCAATCTTTCCCGACGTCAGAAGACGATTGCACGGATGAAAGAGATAATGACGTACTCCGCATGGCCCGCGATGATCCTCGGGGTCGCCATCCTTGCGGTTTCGGTCAACATGATCGAGCTCGTGTGTACTGCTGGTCTCCCCGCGATCTTCACGCAAATCCTCGCCTTTAATAACGTGACCGACCTCGCGCGGTACGGCTACATCGGTCTTTATATTCTGATGTACATGATCGACGACTTCGCGATTTTTGCGATCGCGGTCTTCACGCTGCATGCAACGGGACTCACGACGAAGTACCGGAGGTTCACGCTGATTTTCGGAGGGGCGCTGATGTATGCGCTGGGGATACTGCTGATTTTTTATCCGGAAGCACTGACGTTCTCATAGGGCTATCACTTTCGCTCTTTAAAGAGCATATCTCCACCACTTTACAAATGAGTTTTTACTTGCCTACCATCTGTTCATAGATACTATGCATGTATGTATTTGCACCGCAATAATCTTGGTCGGGTCGAACGATATACGTCCTACCATGAGCAAGAAAGTCGCCGGGAGGAGGATGGCTGGCGAGCGAATAGCTTAGAAGAACAGGGGGGGGTGATTTGGGTGCAAGACGGCTTCCGTGAAGAGCTTCGACATTCCCTTACGCAAGGGATAGGGGTAGACCATCGCCCTAACGGTTGCGATCCGCGTAAGTTGGGTAAAGAGGCTGTCATGCAACAGAGCGGAGTAGGCCACGATCAACTCGTAGCGATTGCCAGTGCTTATGTTCTTTTCGCACAAGAAAATCGCCGGGAAGTTTTTTATACAGAATTCGGATGGACACTTAAGGAAATCGCCGGCTTCGTGCAGGGTGCGAACCTCGTACAGAACCTGTCGATGGATGACCCTGTGCGGAAGATGATGGATCCTGATCGGATGGATGACTTGCCTCTCGCACAAACACAGATGTTGCCGCGCTACCTCAATGCTCTTGAATTAAAAGCGATCACAACGATCGGTGCTCTCTATGACACAAGCGTCAAAGACTTGCTCGCTATAGACCACTTCGGTGAAGCGGGAGTTCGGGGGTGCAGGCGTGCACTGGAGAGCTGTGGGATGTACACAGGATCGCAGTTAGAAATAACATGGATTGCTCTTGTGCCAAAACAAAGAAAACCTAAAAAGCAGGCGGAGTAAAATTACGGCCTGCCAACCTCCGCTTCTGGTTGGCTTGCCATCCGTAGTCGCAGCGTGATCGAAGAATAAATAACAGCCGAAGCCCAGAAGACTACGGTTGGCATCCTTCGCTGCGCGAAGGATGGAGGTGCCGGTGGGAATCCGGCTCCGCTTGCGAGCTACGCCGAGATCTTCCTAATCTCGGCGAAGTTGCCGCAGCAACGAAGACGGATGGAGGTGCCGGTGGGAATCGCACCCACGCATGGGGGTTTTGCAGACCCCTGCCT
>JBBTVH010000199.1:0-1624 GCA_038063355.1 Patescibacteria group bacterium
AGTCGAAGAGCCGGAGCGGGAGCGGGGCTTGCGTGGGTACGGAGGCGGAGGAAGTAGATGTTTGCTGGTCTACTGGTTTTCAGCAAAAGAGAGCCTAAAAGTCCAAATATCAGGTCACGAATTGTTACCGCTTACAGTGACTTTGAAAGTTGACAACTCCTTATCGAAGGATATCATTATCCACTATGGAAACCCCTGAAGATAAATCTGTTGCGGAATCAGCATTAAGACGCGTTTACTCTGAAGACATCAGTATTAGGACACGTTGGTCTGTGGTCGATATGCCCGAAACTGCATCGGATGGAGACGATATTGAGACACGTAAACCAGAAAACGGGTTAACACCCTTACAATACCTGAAAAAAAACCATATTTTCGATTCCCAAGTTTCGATTCGTAAAGCGATCTTTTACCTTACTCTTATCTGTACCGCTTTGGCAGGTTCGAGAGTCTATCTTCGCGAATATGCGAGTGGGCAATCCAATTACGCATCGGATGATTTAACCGGCCTCGAAAACAGCATCGCAAGATTGACCACCACACTGCGGGAGGAGAATCTCTCTGGCACGGACGAAGTGTTCTTGATTGGGATTATCCTGACGAAGGTGAACGATATAGCTAAACGTTCCCCTACGCCGAAAAAGAGGCTTCTTGCGGCACATACAGACGATGAGGAGACCAGCGCAGCGATCCGCCGTGCCGTAGCGGAGATGCGATCTAAACCGATGGATGACAAAACTCTTATTGCACGCTGTGTCATAATGATCGACCTCTGTATGCGTGAAATGGAGTTAAGCGCAGATGAAAAAGGAACGGGATTTTCTACGGACGTTCGAAATGAATTATTGACCGCCAGCGTGCATGGAGCGTATCCCGAGACGGGAGCTATGGCGACAAGTTTGGTGCTACTACCTCCCATCATGGATATCAAAGACTCTGTTGAATTGGAAAAAGCTGTTCGGGAAAAACTGGGGAAATTGAATATGACGCTTGACGAGGAAATGATTGCCGATTTGATGCTCCGACTGGAGGAAAAGCTTTCGATCATTAAATTGCATAACCGTCAGTATGACGACGCAGCTGAACAGGCTAAGGAAGATGTTGCGTCTCGGTAGGAATGATTTTTACTTTTTGACAACTGAAAATGGTCTTGTCCCAAACAAAACTATCCTGAGCGGATTATCGCTTTTGGTCTCACAGACTCTCCGGAGTACGCTGTCCCCAATATGCGCATGCGGGTCATCGTCGGTACGGGTGTTGCGGCACTCGCGGCCATGGTAGCGGTTATTGTGCTACACTTTGTTGAGCCGTCCATGCTGCGGGGGCAGGTTACATGCGGTGATGGAGTGTGCGATACATCTGAAATCAATTTGTGCGATGAGGATTGTGGTTACCCGGGAGATCCGCTCTGCGGAGATGGCTACTGTGAGGCTGGGGAGACCTGCTCCTGCATGGCTGATTGCGATCCATGCGAAGCTTCCTCCAACGCCTCCTCCACACCAACTTCCTCTACACCAACTTCTTCCACACCAACTTCCTCCGCGCCCGCCTCTTCCGTAGCCTCCTCCGCACCCACTTCCTCCACTCCAGCTTCCTCCACACCAACTTCTTCTACACCAACTTC
>JBBTVH010000200.1:0-3580 GCA_038063355.1 Patescibacteria group bacterium
ATCGGCTTGCCAAAAACATCGTATCGAATGTCGCAAAACACCCCAAAGGTCTGTTACGAACATATTGACAGCCTTTAAAATCGTCCTATCCTCCGTTCGTGATCAACCACCCGACCATCCTTCGGCAGTGCTCAGGACAGGTGATGATGTCGATGATGATGACCCCTCTGCGAGGCGGGTGTAGCTGCTGATCACACAACTACTTCACCCTTAAAGCCCTCGCAGAAATGCGGGGGTTTTCTTTTATAACTTTCTTTCACGTCCATGTCCTCTCCTCTCTCCGGTGTCCTTCCTGCTCCTACAGGCTCTGAAGTCCGCAGACGCTTCGGTATCAATAACGGCGACATGAATGCATTGCTTTCGCAGCAGGGCATCGAAGCGATTCGTGAAGTGACGCAAACAAGTATCCGCAGCGGCGCTACGCTCGGCGTGAGCTCCACATACCGTGCGACGCCATTTCGCGGCCACAACACGGGATGGGATTTTCATGACAGCGATAGATTTGAGTTGCCAGAGTATTTTGCACAGGCAAATCGTACGTTGGTACATATCGCTCGCGAATCCTATGGTTCGGTGCCCGTATTTGGAAATATCGCACCAACAACGAACACCTCCAGGAGCCCGGATGACCAGCACTATGCGCAGATTGGCGGAGGATCGGCAGAAGCGCGGAAGGAATTTTCTCGGCAGCGTCAGGACGCGCAAATCGCCGTACTTGCGGAAGCCGGCGTCAACGGCATTCTCGTCGAGGCATGCAGACATCCCGATGATGCAGCGGGCATTGCGCGTAGTGTGCGTGACAGAGTCCGTCGAAGCTCTTTGCGATATCTTATTGTTTCTTTCGAAGCGGAGAACCTGCGCGTACCCGATCCTATTCATTTGCGGGACGGCTATACCTTTGGAGATATGAAGGGTGAACTGCAGCAGGAAGTTGGTTCGGAGGTGCAGGTGCTCATCGGCGCAAACTGTATTGGAGCCTCTGCAATTCGAGAAATTGTGCAATCCGGACAGAGCTTGGATATTGCCTATCCCAACGAAGCAGATATCGGCACATTTGATTCCTCTGCCGTTCTCGATCTCTTCGGCATTTTTGGCGAAGTACAAAATCCTGCAGAAGCCCGTCACCTTGCTCTTGAGAGCCTCGATCGGGACGGTCACTCCACTCTTGTAGAAGATCTGAGAATCGCATTGGGTTTTCCGGATCCATCAGAAGCCGTATCTGCCGCAAGCAGAATACTCGCCCAAAACGCATCAACCTCTCCAGAGGCTCTTCAAGCGGTCTGGAGAGAATGCCTTCAATCAGGTGTTCGCATTATCGGCATTTGTTGTGGTGGGCAGCCCCATCATGTTGAAGCAGCGCGGCGGTCTTTTGACGCCTTCGGAAGAGCGGACGAGCTCTAAAACGCCTTGTCATGCACCTTAAGGCTGCTAAACTCCAAGGGTTTTCCCCAAGAATATGGCCGACCAGCCGACTCCTCCACCCCCTCCGCGCCCCGGCGATCCGTTGCCAGCCGGAGGACTGGACCCCTCGCAAGTATTCGCCTCTCCCCCGCCACCGCCGCCGCAACAGGCAGCCGCTCAAACGGGCGCTGCAGGTGGCCAACAGGGCGGCGGGTCGCCACCGCCTCCTCCTCCGGCTGATGCGGGACCGCCGCCGCCGCCCGTTGGTGTAACGGCGACCAAGGAAATGGGCTATGACGACGAGGACATCAAGATCCTCGGGCAGGTAGGCAACTATCGCTTCGGCTCGATCACCTCAACGCTCAGTAACGAAAACGTTGCGGTTCCGGCGCATGCCGAAACCAACTTCGACGAGCAGCATTTCCTCTCTCTTCTGCGCGGCAGTATCTCGCTGACCCGCGACGAGAAGTGGCGGATCATCCAGGCCATCCCCAAGCTCTCGCAATTCCAGATCGACGAGCTTCAGAAGATTCTGGAAGAAGAGAAGCGTAAGTTCAGTGAACTTTCTCCCAAGCATCTCCTACAGCTCCAGCGCCTCGAACAGAAGCACAGCGAAGACTGGAGAGATCTCCAGGCGATTGTCGTCCAGCAGGGAGCACGGCAGGAAGAGAACGCTCAAGCCGAAGAAATTCGCAAGCAGTTGGGACTCTCGTAGGACGATGTACGATTTACGATTGATGATTTACGATTTTTTGCATTCGGTTGCAAATCGTAAATCCCAAATCATCAATCGTAAATCTTCAGACCACATTCATCCTATACACCACAAACACCACCACTCCCAGAACACTGACGCTAACGCCTTTCCAGAGGCCGTTTCCCCAGATACGATACAGTGAGTGCATAAGGAGGAAGAGGAACGCCGCGAAGGTGAAGCTTAACACGAGCGGTGAAACGAGGAGCGCCCGTACGTAAGGGATTTCAAACGGGAGGGGGCGGGACTGCGCATACCAGCCGACGGCATAGACGATGGCGTAATAGGCCAGAAGCCAGCCGGCGTAGAGGCGGAGGGTGGCGGCGATGGGGAGATAGACCTTTGTTGTATTTTCTTTCAGAGTCTCCTCAACAGAATTCTTGTCTGGAGTTTTTTGAGTTTGTTGGGTTGATGGAGTTTGGTGGGTTTCGGGGGTTTTCGGTGCAACAAAACTGAACGGCTGCGAGGAAACTTCCGTCACATCAATGGGTGTCCAACCTTTTTCGCTCAATGCAGAGCGTGCGGCGTCGATCGAAGCGGCGTCCATGCTGCCCTGCTGTGTAGAGCCCATACTATCCGTCGCACGGTAGGAGAAGAGAGGCATGGAAATACAGTAGCACAGCCTAATAATTTACGATTGGCGATTTATGATTTACGATTTGAAGCTTCAAATCGTACATCATAAATTGTAAATCGAAAATCGTTAATCTGCCTCTGTTTCCCGGAGATTCTCCGTCATATACCGAACAGCTGCTTCCAAGCGGGCGTCCGCTTTGATTTCGATGTGGCGGCCCTGCGTCCACGAGCGGTAGCCCGTGGCTATGCCTCCGGAAACCGAGACTTCGCCGTCGCTGTGGCCGGAAAGATCGCCTCCGATGAGATCGACGCTGATCGGCCCGCTGCCCATGCTCTCGAAGCTTTCGGAGTTTACTTCCACGTGCCAAAGCGTCTGCGTGGTATTTCCAAAGGAAACGAACCACCAGTTGCGGTGGACGGGGATGCAGAAACCGACGTGCTCCGAGCAGTACTGCTGCGTCCAGTCGCGCTCGCCCAGGTCCTGCTTGCTCATGAGGACGATGCGGGCTTCCATGCCGGCATCGGTACCTACGGCCGACGCACTGCTAAGCGCTTGCGACGAGGCAACGGAAGAACGTGAGGAACTTGCGACGGAGAGGACGGATGAACGAGAGGTGGCGACAGTAGAAGCCGAGGATGCGGTATTTGTTATTGCGGAAGGCACAGAAAGAGAACGTAGCGAAGAAAGGGAGGTTGCCGAAGATTCCGACGCGTCCGGAGAAAGATCGGTGATACGTTCGACGCGCATGATGATGCCGCCGGCTTCCACGGTGGGCCGCAGCGAGCCGAAGACTTCCACTTCATGATCGAGATAGGCCTCGAGGTCCAAGACATCGCTTTCCAGGATCA
>JBBTVH010000201.1:0-3512 GCA_038063355.1 Patescibacteria group bacterium
AGGCATACGTTGCTCTGAGCCGTGTCCGTAGCGGCGCAGGAGTCTTCGTCGAGCGCTGGAGTCCGTCCTCTATCCGCGCGGAACCGCTCGTCACACAACTCTACGATTCACTTGCGGAAGAAATGAAGACCTACGTCCCGCGGCCGCTCTATGCACCGGTCAGCCTTGCTCCCGCACAGAAGGAGGAGCGCGAGAAGAAGGCCGGAACGAAAGTTACCCGTGCCATGCGTAGCGAACAGATCCGTTTGCTTCTCGAGCGCCAGGCATCTTTTGATGCCATCGTCGCGACGTGCGGCGTGAAGCCCGAGCGCGTCGTCCATTACCTAGAAAGCCTCCTCGCGGAAGGGCTTGCCCCGAGCCTAGGGTACCTCATTGCAGAGCACCCCGAAGCCCCGATCATCCGCTCCGCGTTCGAAGAGCACGGCACGGAACTGCTGCGGCCGGTGTTCGATGCACTCAAAGAAAAGATTCCGTATCCCACATTGCGTTTGGTACGGTGCGTGATGACGGCAGAGAGGAGTTAGGGAGGATTATTTCCTGCCGGGTTCTCCGATCATCCACTTGTTCCGTTCACGAAATGCCCCAAGAGTCTGACGCCTCGCGGCATTAAAGACTGCGGGAGCAGCTTTCTTTTTCCTGCGGACATACTCCGAAAGGGGAACAATACTCTCCCCTTTCAGATGCGCGATACGCTTATGGAGCGATTCCATGATGGCGAGCGACAGGATGCGTTCCATCGGTTTTTCTTCCTTCGTATACTGGTACTCGCGTAACGCAGTGTAGTAGGCATTCTTTTCTTTGTTGCGGATGATCACAGGGGGGAACCCCAGTTCCCGCAGCTGCCAGTTGACGAGCACGCGCCCGATCCGGCCATTGCCGTCGTTGAACGGATGGATCAGCTCGAAGGCAAGGTGGAATTTCGCGATCTTCCGTACGGCCGTGTGCCGCAGGTCACTTCCGTATTCCGCGAGTGCGTTTCCAAGCATCCGTTCGATGCGCTCCGGTCCGGGGGCGATGTGCGTGCCGACGCGGACGTATTCCCCAGAACTTCGGAATCGTCCCGCTATCGGATCATCGATGCCGGTGAGAAGCATCCGATGGAGATCCAGAATCGCTTCCTGCGTCATGCCCTTCGGCGCGGCAGAGCGCAGAACCTCGGAAACCTTCGCAAGATTTTGCGCTTCGTGGACTTCCCGCAGCGTAACTGTGCGAGGAATGGTGCCTTCCGTCAGGATTGTCTCGGTTTCCTTAAGCGTAAGCGTGGAATTCTCAATCGCGTTGGAGTTGTAGACACTCTCGGCGATCTCGGCTTCTTCAAGGACGACAAGAAGCCTCTCCTTTCCCGGCCGCAGGGTTTCATATTCTTTCCGCAGCGCCTCGATACGCACATTCAGGGAGGGGGTCTTCGTCATGTCCCTATCCTATAGTATTCACTTTATTTTGTCAATATAAAGTGAATATTTTATTAAATTTATCAATATTCACTTTATTTAAAAAGGCCGCCGAAGCCTACAGCGTCACATACAGCACCGCTGCAATCGCCAAGAAGGAGACCAGATAGTACCCGGCGTCCAGCGCCATATGGCCCGGCTTCCTTCCTTCCCAGGCGTAGCTATTCACGATCGTCAGTCCGGTGAAGGGGAGCCAGAGAATGGTCGCGATCAGAAGCGCGTGGCCGACATGCGCCAGTGCCACAATCTCGAACGTGCGGCCGAGCACTGCGGACAGGACGATGACTTGCACGAGGTTGGCCGTGAGCCCCGGAAGCATCATCGAGAATTTCCTATCCTCCTTCTTCGGCGGCGTGATCTTGTTGTACTCCATCCAGAGTTTTCCAAAGAGCGGGCCGTGCCACAGGAAACCGATGCCGTAGGAAACGAGAAGCGCGATGACGATACTGAGAACGTGACTTTGCATGTACTGGCCGATAGCGAGGAGGTGGACCATGAAGAGAGGGGGAAATTAACGGTAAGCATAGCATAAGACGAAAAGGACTCTATCCGTGTTGGATTTCTGAAGGCAGTCCCATAAACTGTTTCCGCTATACATTGGGGAGTCGCCAAGTGGTAAGGCAACCGCCTCTGGAGCGGTCATACGGGGGTTCGAATCCCTCCTCCCCAGCCAATCATTGTTTTTGGCTCTTGCAGCAACAAGCTGTATGCCGTTTTTGTAATCTGGGAGTACGTTTCCGTCTTTTACTTTGAGGTTCGAAAATACCGAATTAAGCAGTTCACGTTTTTCAACGTTTGTAGGACAGGATTCATAGATTTTTGCGCTTGCCTGAGCCAGTTCGAAAATGGCTGACCCCATGTTCAAATACTTCTTGTTTGCCTCTGTAAGACTCTTGATGCTTGCCGTTACTTGATTGAGATCATTTGAATATTGATTGTATTTATTTTTGTAAAAATCTTCGGTGATTTTTCCATCCAACTTATCTTCATACACTTTATCCATGCGACCTCGGAAATGCTTCTCTTTGGTTTGGAGAGAATTGATTTCTTTTTCTCTTTGCACCATTTCACTTTGATGATTTTCTTTCAGAGCTTCTCGTATCCATTGCAACATACGAGTATCGGTACACTGTAACCCTTTCAAAAGTTTTACGATTTGTTTATCAAGTACTTCTTCACGAATATATTTCTTTTGAGAACAATTTGTATTGAATCTTGTGCAGCGAAGATAGGAATGTCCTTTTTGCTTTTGCCCGACGATGGTTCGGCCGCATTCTCCGCATTCACACATGCCCTTAAGCAAAAAGTCATGCTTCCGATACTTCCCGGCAACCTTACGACTTAACTTCTCTTGCACGCTATAAAACAGCTCTTTTGAGATCAAAGCCTCGTGCTTTGCATTTGTGTAATGTTTGCCCTTCCACTGGAACTCACCACAGTTGAAACAGTCCGTTAATATCCCATGTAACGTAGTTTTTCCGACTCTGTTTCCATCAGATGCTTTCCAGCCTTCGTTGTAGAGCTGTTTGCTGAGGCTTAGGAGTGTGTGTTCCCCAGTTTCATAGAGTTGGAATGCTCGGCAGATATACGGAGCCTCAGACGCCTCAGAATGATCAATTTCCCATGTCTTCTTTCCCGTCGCACCAGAAGTGACATAGCCACGCTTTCGGCTTGCTGGACACCAGCCTTCTTCGGCCTTCTGTAGAAGCCCTTTGGAGGCTTCTTCAGAAAGATTGTTGCTATATTGCCGAGCTAATACCAAATGAATATCCCATTGGAACTTCTCATTAGATTTAGAATTTTTATGAATGATAAGACTCTGTTTCACGAAGTGAATTTGTCTCTCTTCATTTTCTTCAAGCCAATCATTGAGCAAAACAGCATCTTTAAAATTACGAGTGATCCTATCAACCTTCTCACAAAGCAAAACAGTAGCTTTTGATTTTTTTAAATCATGCATCATGACATTAAATAACTTTCGTTCCTGCTGGCCTCTCGCTGATTCCGGAATAATGTATTTTTGCACGACTTCCATTTGTTTCTTTTCTGCATATTCCTGTA
>JBBTVH010000202.1:0-1661 GCA_038063355.1 Patescibacteria group bacterium
GTTTTCCCCTCGGCATGGAGTGCGAACATCAATCTGCGGCACCCCTTCCTGAGTCCCGCATTGCCCGAGCCCCCCGCGGCTCCGGTTGCCGAGGGCGACTACGACCCGCGCAGGGACACAATCGAAGTGCAGACAGAGTTGCGCGACGATCTTCTTGGGGAAGTTGCCTCATTTCTGGAAGAAGCGCTGATCGCTCCGGTGGAAGAGCGCAGTGTAACGATCGTGGTGCCCTTCGGTTCCGCGACGGACTTCCGCGCATACAAGGAGGGATGGGTGCGGTGGCAAAAGATGCGCGAAGACGCGGGGAAGCCGGTGCCCCCGGAGACACAGTCGCTCATCGACCGCTTGGAGGAATATGCCGTACAGATTGATGGAGCGCGGGCGCTGCGGGGGCAGCTGGCACGATCACTGGCCGCATCATTGGAACGCCAGGCGGACGCGGCGCAGGCGGTACACGACTGGCTGGAAATGAATCTCGACGACTTCCGCGATTTCCAGCAGGAACGCCAGCAGAGGCAGCAACTCATCTACCGCTGGCGCGATCTTCAGACGGCGTACCGCAATTTCCACGACAAGACCAATATGCCGTGGTGCAAGAACGACGCGTTCACAACGCCCATCTACTCTCTACTCGACTCCTGGATGTTGGGACGCCCGGATCTCAACGGACAGTCGCTGCCGCAGATCTCGTACCCCCGTCCGGAAGATGTGTATATCGATCTTTCGGTTTTCCAGACGGAACAGATTCCTCTTATTATCCCCGTACTGAAGCCGGTGCAGATTTTGGTATCGCATGACATGCTGAGCCCGCCTTTCGTATTTCAAGAAGAGGTCAGTATCCCCGCGCTTCCTCCACTCCCCCCCCTACCGGATACCGCCTCCGGCGTGGTCGCGGCGATTCCCGACCTGGAAGTCGGTCCTGCGCTCGCCATCACCTTCCCCGATGTATCACTCGTCTTGAATGCCTACTCTCAATGTATGGAGGATGTGGGGGATGAGTCATACTGCCGCGCGCTCTATGGAAACAGCGACCCGTTGATCTCGATGGAAACACTTGTGGGTGGTATGAATGCCAAGTACAAACAATTCTGGGACGCGGTGACCAAACCCCGCTGCGGTACGCCCGAAGCGGCAAAGCGCTGCGCGGGAGCGGACCCGGCGGCCGGCGACTGCTGCGTGTTACAGGGAGAGGAAAAGTACTGCAGGAGAGGATGGAATTCTGATACCTGCGTCCATGTGGAAATGGATCTCTTGGAACGCTTCACGCGGATCGGCGCACGGCCGGCCGTGCAACTTCTGGAAGATTTCCTAGTGATGGGAAACTGGCGCCTAGCGGGGGGAACCACATCCGGATTCCCGCCGTGCAACCCGCAAGACTGGGCATGTCTGAACCTGCATGCCGTCAGTATGGAGCCACGCTACGGATGGGGCGCGGAAATGAGCGTCAGCAGCGCGGACGCCGCCATCGACGCCCTGCGTGCCCGGATGTTCCAGGAATCGCTGCAGTCGCCGCAGTTCCCGTATCGGGCTCCTTCCGGAACCATCGTTCCGTCGTTTGATGTCCGGCCGCCGCTCGATCTGTCGCCGCTCTCGTCTTCTTCCTCCGCAAGTTCTCCGTGAGCCGCCCTCTCTTTTTCCGCCGGCTTCCCGCGTGGTTCTGC
>JBBTVH010000203.1:0-8025 GCA_038063355.1 Patescibacteria group bacterium
TCCATTACTCCGAACGTCGGTGGCGAGTTCACCGATCCGAATATCGGCAGTACGTTCAAGCTCAATATCCCCGCGGGAGCGCTCGGCAGCAGCACGACGAGCAATACGGTGACAACTGCTCCCACGACTGCCATCGTCACCGAGACGCCGACGGTGCTTATCGTCGGGACGTCGGGCATCAAGATCACTGCCACCGATGGCAATGGCAATGAAGTCTCGACCCTCAACGATGATGCGGAAATCACGATCCCGTACACCGACGCGGATGTTACCGCTGCAGGCGTGTCCGAAACCCAGCTCCAGGTGTACGTCTGGAACGAGTCGACCGCGCAATTCGATGCGCTTCCATCCACGGTCAACACGGATACCAATACCATTACCGCGGTCTCCCCGCACTTCTCTACATTCGCAGTAGGTTCGGCCAACGGCAGCTCTGCATCCTCCGGCAGCAGCGGCACCAGCGGTGGTGGAACGAGTGGAGGTGGAGGGGGCGGCGGAGGCGGAGGTGGACGGCGCGGCGCTCCCGGCAGGGGGGGCGATGCGTCTGCCTACGCCGGCCGCGTGACCATGCGCCACGCTGCACCCGCCGAAGTCATTCCGGACAAGGCCCTGCGCTCGGTACGCATGCGTCTGCGGCTCCTAGTGGAATGGAAAGAAATCGTGTTTCGCGATATCCCCTCCGACGCCTGGTTTGCATCGTCCGTTGCAACCGTCATCAATGCCGGCATTGCCTCTGGCTACCGTAACAGCGAAGGCAACCTCACCGGAGAATATGGTCCTGCAAATAACATCACTGCCGCAGAAATCGCGAAGATGACCTTCGAGGCGGGTCGCATCCCCATCGATCACTCAATCATTCCGGAAAACCGTTCCGCGCGGGACCACTGGGCCAATGGCTACATCGCCGAAGCCGAGAAGATGAAGATCAGCACCTATCGTCCCAAGGGCCTTGCCAATGTCAATCACTTCTCCACACGCGGCGAAGTGGCGCAGACACTCGTGGAAATCCTCGGGATCACGGAGCCCCGGGAAGAAGAAGAGGTGACCGCTACGGATGCAACAGCCGCAACCGGATCCGGGATGATGACTGGTTCGGGAACCGTGGCTACGGGTTCGGGGACGACGACGAGCGGCTCGGGGGCTCTTGCGACGGCATCGGGAACAGTTCTCAAGGCAGCGGCACCGGAGGCAGTACCCGCAGCTCCTGAGCGCGTGCTGCAGACCGTGCGGTTCACGGATGTCGGGAAGAAGCACAAACACGCCGCGGCAATCGCGCTGCTCGCCGGGTACGGCATCGTAAGCGGCGATACCGACCGGGACGGAAAACCCACCGGCACCTTCCGTCCCAATGATCCCATCAACCGTGCGGAAATCGCGAAAATCTTCACGAAACTCATCGAAATCGGAGTCGTGCGATAGCAGCCCATCCTCACCCTCCCAAAAAATGAGAGTTGACACTAAGGAGTAAATCATGTAGAATAATCATTGTTTTATATCATATACACATACACATCATGGCACAGTCCTCATGTTCTTCGCGACGCCTACAGAAGTGGGTGTCCCTTTCTGCATGGAAGAGTTTCCATGCGAAGCTCGGTGTTCTCGGCATTCTTTCTCTAGCAGTCGGAGGGGCCGTCATAGGCGCAGTAACCCTCGGAGGCATTGCGCACTGGGGCGTCTTCGTCGCGCAGAGCAGCACGGAGCGCTGCTTCTTTCCTGCAACATGGCAGAAGTCGGACGGCAGTACGTTCGAAGGAACGCTGAACTGCCTCAAAGATAAAACGGACTGCCGCGAGGGTGCGGCTGAGGGTCCTCTGGCTTCCGGCGTCGCCATCACGGGCGAAGCGTCGGGCTGCTATATCATGAACTACGGATCCACGGGAGGGACGAGTGGATCGAGCGGCAGCATGGAATCATGGTGCGCTGCATGGAAGGCCGGCACCTGCGCGCAAGAGTGTGGAAAATACGGCATGTCAGGAGACAGTAGCTGTATATCAGGATGTCAGAATATGACCGAATCGCAGTGTAATGGGAGCTATCAAGGCGGCGGATCCACGGGAGGATCAACGGGCGGATCGGGTGGAGGATCCACAACAGGCGGAAGCACCACGGGCACGTCAGGAGGAGGAAGCACCGGGATGACCGCCTTCGACTCGTGTATGGACGGATGCAGCTTGCCACGGACAGCCGCGGCAGAACAAAAAAAGGAAAGTACGTGCTATATGTCGTACTGCAAATCAATGGATCCGAATCCTCCATCGGAGGCTACGCAGTCATCCAGCGGCAATACGGGCTCTCAGGAAAGCACAGGCGGCGGATACGGCAATACGAACTCCATGAAGAATTGTTTCTATCCCCATGCAACCATCAATGGAGCCTCTCCGGGGTACACCGTGTGGTGCGAGGGGGATTACGTCAATTGTCATAAGGGGGATCCTTCGGGGGCGCCAGTCTCCACCAACGGTCTCGCTCTCGGCGCGCCGTCACAGTGCGATAGCGGGTGGGGCGATTCCGGCGGCGGCATGTACGGCGGCGGCGACATGTATTGCTATGACCAATACGGCCCGACGGGAACGCGGCCATCGAGCAGCCAGTGCTCGTCGCTCCCGTGCAGCTTCCAAGGGAACGGCGTGACGATCAAGTGCGTGCGTCCCGATCAGGCACCGACAGGCGGCTCAAACACGGGCAACGGCAATATGGAGGAATGGTGCGCAGCGTGGCGCAGCAATACCTGCCAGGCAACGTGTGACAAATACAAAGGTACGATGACTGCCGATGAGTCCGGCCGTTGCGTCGACGGATGCAAGACCATGACGGAATCCATGTGCAACGGAAGTTACAACGGCGGCGGATCGTACAACGGGCAGCCGTACAACGGGCAGCCGGTTCGGTGCGTCTACCCCAATGGTGTGACGCTCTACTGCCGCGCGCCGCATGTCGACTGCAGCAAGACACAAGGCGGACCCATACTCACGAGCCAGCAAGTTGGCGCCAACGGCTCCACGGCCCAGTGTGATCCTGTTTCCGGCGGTCATGACGGGGGAACAAACGGAGGTGCAGATTCGTGTATTGCAAGCTGCAACAGCAGCTTCTACGACAGCAATGGGGGCTACGACGAGTGTCGGCGGCGCTGCGGGGGCTCCACGGGAGGCACAGGCTACTCAAGCAGCACTGGTTACCAAAGCAGGACTCCCCCGAGTAGCGAGGGATACCGCGGAGCCGCCCCCGACGGCGCCATCACCTGGCGCAAGAACGAACTGAGCCGGGAAATCGCCGATCTCGAACGGCAGGTGAGCGAAGCGCGGACATCTGCACACGAAGCCGGGACGAACGTCTCCGCACAGGTGCAGGAACTTCTGTCGAAGGTGGGCGGCGCAAAGACATGCATCGGTGCAGCGACATCCGGTCAGGCGCTCGTGGAGTGCGACAAAATACTGATGAAGGCACGCGAGCTTTCCAGAACAATCTGGAACACCATCCAGCGAGGATATGAAGATAAAAATCGGAAGATGTGGGACCGTCAAATCGGTGAAATGGAGAACGTCATCGGCCAGATGGCCGGCGCAGATGTGTCCAATCTCCAGCAGATCCTCTCCGAGCTGAAAGCGGCCATTGCCCATGCCAACAGCGTCAGCGGCAATACCAATACAACGGAGGAACTCTCACGAAAGGCATGGCAACGCGTCGATGATCTTCAGTCGCAATTCTGGAAGGAGACGAATGCGTTTCGCCCTGGAGGAAACGAAGAACATGAAGGATACGGACGAAGTCCGACCGAAGCTTGTGAGCGTATGAAGGTAGAAGCGCAGCACGCGGATCCTTCCGTTCAAGTAAAGATCAAAGCACTCGTTCAGGAATGCTTCGGCATCATGGAAAAGTCGACGGTCGGCTCTGCAGGCGGCGAAGGCGAGATGCGCCAAGCCATGGAAGGGCTCATGCAGAAGTTTGGCACAATCATGAGCAGTTCTTGGCAGCGCGGTGCGTGCGACGACGCGCGTAGGGGTGTGGACGAAGCGCGCAACGCCGTCACTGGCTTCGCGCCGATGATGATTCGCAAGGTCCAGACCCAGAACCCCGGCACCGCCGCGATGCTTGAGGGTCTGCTCACAACAGCGCGGTCCATCTTGGCACGCGCCGAACAAGCGCTGCAACGTAATGACTGTGACGCTGCGATGAAAGAGATGAGCGGCATGGATACGAAAGTGCGCGTGCCGTTCGAAGCCGCAATGGCCAAGGAAGGGTTCGATAGTATGGACGAAGACGAAGAATTCACTCTCGTCAATTATGACAAGCAGTACGGGGAGATTTATCAGCGTGCGGGCGAGCACGGCGCTCAGTACGAAGACTTTGCGCGTTCCATGAAAGAGAAGGGCTACGGACTCGGTGAACTCAACGTCCTCAAGACCATCGACCCCAAACTTATGGGGATCGCGCAGAAAAGCGAGGGTGCGGAGGTCGTCAAAGCAGCGACCTCGGCGAATGTCGATCGCGTGAAGCTCGAGGAACTCCTCGCGGCAAAGGACGCGATCATCGTACAACTGGAAAAGCAGGTACAGAATCTGCAGGCGGGAATGGCTGCAGTCGTGACGCGCATAGCCAAGTACACGCCGCACCCCTCGGTGGCCGGAAAACTCTCCGAGCTCGTCGATCGGGCAGGGGAACTCTCTCCCGAGGAATTCCAGAAAGAATTTGATGCAATTGACTTCGCAACGCGCGCTGCCGCCGTGGAGGACGGATGGACGCATTTTACGGATGCCTACCATTTCGATCCCCAGCAACAGTGGTATGCGGGAGCCGTGAATGAGATGAGTGACAGAGGAGTCTTCACAGGAACGGATCCCCAGAATCACATCTTCGGAGCCGGCCAGACGGCCAATGGCGCGGAACTGGTGACGGTCCTTGCGCGTGTCGTTGGCATGGAGGATGGAGCGAAACCGACGTCCGAGTACGCAGGCAACCTGCCCGATTGGGCGGCGTCCGCCGGTGGAACGCTTGATACGCTTTTGCCCGGCTCGCTCGATACGTACCTCTCCGGTGAGGCGGGACGCGGGGTGACCCGCATGGAAATCGCTCTCCTGATCGCAGACCTCTTCGGTGATGATCTGCCAGAAACGGACAGCGACACCTTTGAAAATTTTCAAGATGCGCAGCAGATACCCGCATACGCACGGAAGGCGATTGCCTCAGTCGTCGTGGCAGGCATTATCACGGGGCAGGAACGCGAAGGCGGCAAGTTCTTCGACCCAGAAGGCACGGTGACACGCGAACAGCTTGCCACCATCCTTGCACGACTTCTGTTGTTGCTTGAAGACGAAGGAGAGAGCGATACGCCAGCCGGAAGCACCGCGGCTGCCGCTCCATCATCCGAGACGGATGGTGAACCGGTGATCGAAGCGGAAAAGAAACCTGCTGCTCCCCCAGCCCCGACATTTGATTTGGCCTCTATAACCAAAGGGGAAGCCACGTTGGTCTACTCGTTGCTCCTCAAGGAATATGATGACATCGTGGCGGTAATGCAGAGTGCATCGGCGGAGGAGAAGCTCGAAACATGGGTTCCCAAGAAGAATGCCGTAAAAGATGCGATAAAGACGTGGGAAAGAATCAACATCGAAAAAACCTACGAGCCATTTAGCTCGGTTCCAACCTACAAGATGAATATCGCGAACAAGCTCATGCTTGATCAAGTTAACGTCATTAACGATATTCTGCGCAATCCGACGGCCCGTGCGCAGTGATGGTGCATGCATGTGCGAACGAAGAAAGAACGCCGTGGAGGCGTTCTTTCTTGAAAGGCTGTTCAAGAGTTGATTCTTTCAGGTGGAGATTGGCTCTCAGGCTCGTGATGAAAACGCAGGACGGTATTTTACACCACGTTTCTGACAACTTTTCTGCGCTTCCTTTGCGAAAGCAATCATCCCTGTAAGTGTATTGAGCTTACTTTCGACGGATGCATATTTCATGCGTCGAAGCTGGTCTGCATCAAAGCCGGAAGTTCGTGACGTTTTTTGCTTCATAGACCCTTCAATTCTAGGAGAGCAACCACATCTTGTACATCTTTTTCCCGACCAGAATTCTTCTTCATCGCGATTAAATCATCAATAGAAACAACAGGCACATCTATGTTCCATACCTCTGCACGCATGGTATGCTCTGAAAATTTCTCGAAGTCGATTGATTCCGCAACGAGCACATCCACGTTGAACTGAGGGTATTTGTCATGGATGAATGAATACGCAGTCAGGCCTTTTTCTTCAATAAATGCACGAGCTTTTTGCTCATCGGAGAGCTCCTGAATGCCTATAGGTAGCCTTTGTTGATATCCCATACTTTCCATGATCGTCACCATCTTATCCAGATTCTCTGGGTCAAGGGTCAGTAGAATATCAAGATCATTCGTAAAGCGCGGATAGCCATGCAAATTCACTGCCACTCCACCCACAATCAGATAGTTGATATGATTCTCAGAAAATGCACGCAGAAGAGGTTCGTAGCTTTCCATAGATGTACGGATAGTACGCTATTGCCTCCTGTTGCAGAAGTTCGATTCTTGTACAAATTGGCTCCCCATTCTGCGCCTTCTGCGAACGGATTGGTTCAAGGATATGCGTGATCTCGCACCTGCGCTAGACTCACTCATCCGGCCACTCCTTCTGACCCATACCAACTGAATAGATCATACTATGCCGATTGATCGCACTGTCACCGAGATTCCCATATACCGCACTTCTCTGCGCGAATGGTGCGAGGAACGTCGCACAAAAGAAAAGAAAATGAGACGCGAGATGAAGAGATTCCATGCGAAAAGCCCTTGGCCGCTCCCTGCATCGGCTTCGGATAAGGCAGTGGACGCGGCACTCGCCCATGAGCATCGAGGATGGTACTACAATGAGGCAATCGGATGGATACGCGTTCACGTTTCCCATCAGCAAATCTGGGGTGAGCTTTTCCTGTGCAAGGAAAGAGTTAGCATCAATCTGCGACACAAGAATTTCGAGTTGCAGGGCAAGGTATTTGAGATTGGCACGTTTGCCAAAGAATCTTCAACTGACATATTCAATCACGTTTGTCAGGAGCTTGATCGAGTCAAGAATGAGCGGTGGTGTCGCGGTCGCCACATAGATATAGACGCATTTCTTGCCGCCGGAGCAGTGATGGATTGGCGAACGCTTACTGGACTGGAAGCGTGATGCTGCTACCACAACGCGTCCCAATTATCTATGTATGGGGCAATCAACGCTTCATGTTTCTTCTCATTGAGATGTCGCTTGCGGTTCTGGTCGCTATGCTTTCGCCCGTTCTTGCCCGGAGTATTGAGCCATTTTTTGTGGTCTTTAGTGAGCCACACCGATAGTTTCTTGGTCGGAACGATGTAGAAGCGTAGCTCCTCGATTTTTGCCGCGAGATTGACCAAGATTGTGAAGTCCTGCTCTTCGCCGAGCAATCGGAAGATCGTGCCGTCCTTGTGTGCGTTCCACTGCCAAATGTCGTAGTCCTCGGATTTCGTTTTTACTCGCACTCTTGCATCCACGCCGTTCTTGGTAGCAAGAATGTCGAATGCAGGAGCGTTGCGAGGCGTGAGTGCAGCAATCACGCCTCTCTTAAGAAGTTCTGCCATCACGTAGTGCTCACCCGCATTTCCAACGAGCGTTCCTTCGCCTGCTTTGATGCGTCCTTTCATGGCAACAGAGTACCAGTATCTACTGCTATTTGGGGTCAAGGTAGATGCCATTACGGAAAGGTGTCCACCTTGGTACTATATTGTCCAACCCCCCGCACTTTTATTGTTATGAAGAAAAAAGTAACAGACACCGAGGCACAGATCGCCCTACCGCAGCAGGAGAAGTTTTTTTCGACAGCAAAGCTGAAAAGTTCGGCGCGAGCAGGGACACAGTTGCCCGACCCGACACACGCACCCTACGGCTACGATGCGAAGACGCAGTACAGGCATCTTTTCCCAGCGTTGCAACTTCCGGCTCTACATCCTCCTGCCAAGTATCACCCAGAGGACTCTGTAAGTTTCGGCTC
>JBBTVH010000204.1:0-2847 GCA_038063355.1 Patescibacteria group bacterium
AACGACGGCGGCAGAGAGAGATCGGTTTCATTCGGCCCGAGCGCAGATCCTTTGAAGCGAGCAACCGCGCGCGCAAGCTTCGCCACCGGATACAGGCGGCTGTTACAGTAGGAAACGACGCGCTCTTCCACGGGCAACCCCTCCCACAACATCCGTAATCGCTGGGTGGTATAGCGACGATAGTGCTCGAATCCTCTGTCGTGCGCGCTCCAGAGACCGGGATCCGCGGGCGCCATGAGAAGAAGATGCGCACTCGGCTTCATCGCGCCGAGGACTTTCGAGACAAGCAGGAAATCGTCCTCGATATGTTCGAGAACATCGGCAAGAAGAACAATGTCTGCTTTCGCCATCAGCTCCATGCAATCTTCGGGAGCAAAACCCTTATGAAACTCCACCGAAGGAAACCGGTCGCGGGCGAATTTCACCGCTTCGGCGACAGGCTCGATGCCGATGCAGTGGTAGTCCTTGGAAAATTCTGCAGTATTGCCACCGGTGCCGCACCCGACGTCGAGAAGGAGTTTAGCTTTTCCGGGCAGACCCGTCCGAACGGCCCACTGGCCGGGCGGACAGACGTGATGCAGAAGAGTCCGGAATATCGACCTGCGCCCCAAAAACCACCAGTGGCGGTTCTCGAGATCGGCATGAACGAGAAATTGAGGAAGCTGCACAGAGGAAGTGTACAATAGGAACATGTCCAAACTCAGCATCTTCACCGAACTCTGGCATTTCATGCGCATGCGGAAGAAGTGGTGGCTGCTTCCCATTGTTCTCATCATCGTACTTCTGGGATTGATCCTGATTTTTGCCCAGACTTCGCCGTTGGCGCCATTTATTTATACGGTATTTTGAGAAGTATTACGTAGTAAGTATTAGGTATTATGTATGGATACTTAATACCTAATACTTAATACTTAATACTGTGGATTTCTTGAAAAAACTCTACCGGGCATGGATGGGGTTCTCCCACATCCTCGGGCGCATCATGAGTACGATTCTCCTCACGATCATTTGGATCGTGGTCTTCGGCATATACGCGATCGTTCTCAAGGTGATCCACCTCTTTTCGAGGAAGCCTCCAACAGACACGTACTGGATCGATGTGAGCAATGACTCCACCGACATGCGGTATCAGTTTTAATTTTCAATTTTCCATTTTCATTTTTCAATTCCGCCATTCGAGGAAAACCATGAATAAGCCAGTCTACATATTGGGCATCTCCTGCTTCTATCACGACTCTGCGGCAGTCCTGCTGAAAAACGGCGAGATCGTGTTTGCCAGCCAAGAGGAACGCTTCTCAAGAAAGAAACACGATGAGTCGTTCCCGAAGCTGGCGATCGAACAGGCACTGAAGCACGCGGGCATCAACGCGCAGGATCTGGATGCCGTGGCGTTTTATGAGAAGCCGATACTGAAATTCTTCGATCGCATCCTACAGACGACAATGAAGGTCTGGCCGCGGGGATTTATGCAATACCACATGGTCATGCAGGAATGGATGCCAAAAAAACTCTGGATCCCGCACATTATTCGCCGGGAACTTTCCTATAAGGGGCTGATCTACTATCCCTCGCACCACGAGTCGCACGCTGCCTCTGCATTTTTTTGTTCGGGCTTTCCGGATGCGGCGATCGTGACGGCCGACGGCGTCGGCGAGTGGGCCACGACGACCATTGGGCACGGTAAGGGGAAAAGCCTGAAACTGCTGCGGGAAATCCGCTATCCGCATTCCCTCGGACTCCTCTACTCCGCGATTACGTACTACCTAGGATTCAAAGTGAACAGTGCCGAGTACAAGGTGATGGGACTCGCGCCGTACGGAGAGCCGAAGTATCTGGAGCAGATGCGAAAGCTGATCGACGTAAAGCAAGACGGCAGCTTCGCACTCGATATGAAGTACTTCACCTACGAATACGGACTGCGGATGACGGGCCGCAACATCGAAAAACTCTTCGGGCAGCCGACGCGAACGCCGGAGTCCCCTCTTGAGCAGTTCCACAAAGACATAGCGAGGTCACTCCAGGAGCTGACCGATGAAGTAATGCTGAATCTCGCACGCGCGGCGAAAGAACTGACGGGAAGCAACTATCTGTGTCTCGCAGGAGGCGTGGCGCTCAACTGTGTGAGCAACGGAAAAATCCTGCGGTCCGGAATGTTTGAAGATATCTTCATTCAGCCGGCCTCGGGTGATGCTGGAGGAGCGCTGGGAGCGGCACTCATGGCATGGCACGGGATGATGGATGGCGAGAGACTCCCGAGGATGGAGCACGTCTTCCTGGGAAAGAGCTATTCGCAGACAGAGATTGAGGATTTTCTGACGAAGAACCAGATTCCTTCCGAAAAAATCCCGGCTGTAGATCTGCCCAAGCATGTCGCGACGCTTCTGCAGGGGGAAAACGTCATCGGCTGGTTCCAAGGGCGCACGGAGTACGGCCCGCGTTCGCTCGGCAACCGTTCGATCATCGCGGACGCGCGGAATCCCAATAACTGGAAGAAGGTGAACCTGAAAATTAAGTTCCGTGAATCGTTCCGACCGTTTGCACCGACAGTGCTGGAGGAAAAAGTATCGGAATACTTTGATTTAGATAGAGAAAGCCCGTTCATGCTTCTTGTAGCTGATACGAAGGAGAAGTACCGCGCGGAAATCCCCGCGGTGACGCACGTCGACGGCTCGGCACGCATCCAGACGATCAACCGAAACCAGAATGCCCTGTACTACGATCTCCTCAAGGCGTTCGATGAGCAGACCGGCCACGTAAAAGACGGCGTCCACGTGGCAGGATGCCCCGTCATCATCAATACCTCCTTCAACGTTCGCGGCGAGCCGATTGTGGAGTCGCCGCAGGATG
>JBBTVH010000205.1:0-1946 GCA_038063355.1 Patescibacteria group bacterium
AAAGGTTCCGGAATTGAGGGTCAGGTTTCCATTGATGTCCGCGGTACAGGTGCTCCCGGTGTAGGTCCCTCCGGAGATCGTGAGAGAGCTCCCGAAGGTTTGGGTGGAGCTCGATGCCGCATAGGTTCCGCCGGAGAGGACGACTGCACCGCTCCAGAGAGAGGTCTGACCATTGGCATTGTAGGTTCCCGAGGAGAGTGTGAGGGTGCGGGAGTTATAGTTCCCCGATCCGCGCGTGAGCGTTCCCCCGTCGATCGTTGTAGCCTGAGCGGTGATGACGGTGCTTCCGGGGGAGAAGGTGCTCTGGGAGAGCTGAACGAGAGCGCCAGAGATTGCGCTTCCAAGAATGAGCGATCCTGCGGATTTGTTGATTCTTAGCGTAGAGAAATCCTCCGTGGAGGAAGTGCCGGGAAGGCGCAGTCCCTGGTCCGAGCTTCCGTCGAGGGTGACCGTGCCGCCGTTACTGTCGAGGGTACCGCCGGACATGGTGAAGTTGCCCGAAATGGTCATCGTTCCGGAAGGCGCGATGAGAGATCCGGTGGAGAAAGCGAGGGAGCCGTTGATGTCCAACGTTCCAGCACCACCGGTGATCGTCGATCCTGAAAGTACGAGTCCGCCATTGAGCGTGGTCGTTGCGGACCCAAGCGTCAGGTTCCCCCCGCCGCGCAGCATCGTGAGAGCATTCGTGACCGTGAGTGTACGGTTGCTTGTGGAAATATTGCCTGAGTCGAGAGCGAGTGAAGTAGCCGAGAGATTGGCACCGAGGGTGAATGTCGACGTCAAGGAATTTCCAGAGGCATATCGGCCACGTGCGAGATTGGCGACTTCGTTTGCGGAGAGGGCGCGGGAGTAGATGCGGACGTCGTCGAGGAGACCGTCGAATTCTTCGGTTGATAGCGCGCTTCCATCTCCAATCCAAAGGTCACTTGACGCGTCGCTGTCTAAGGACGCTCCTCCATCCTGATCATTCGCGTATGTGTTATAAGTCGATGACTCGACTCCATTTCGGTATATCTTAGCGCCTGTTTGAAGATTTGTTCCATCAAAGGTGAGTACGACGTGTTGCCACTCTCCAGTTGTCATAAAAGCTTGGCTTGTTCTTACTAAGTACACACCACTAAATCTTCGTGCAAATCGCAATGCATTAGCGCTCGCATAGTAAAAACTTGTATTACTGCCCTTGTTAATAAGAGCGGGGGTGTTAGCAGTCGAATCTGGGAATATCCACATACTATATGTAAACGGTCCTAAATCATCCAACGAAGGATTACTTCCTACACTCACATAATCATCCGTCCCATCAAACTGCATCGCGAACGGATTATCGAATTGCAGTGACGGCAGTGACGAACCGGACCAGATTTTGCCTGCACCTCCGTACCGCACACCCGTGTTTCCGTACCCCGACGAATCCAGAATTGCGCCCGTGTTCGTCCCTTCATCGAATTTCCAGTATCCGACTAAGCCCGACTCGGAAGAGTCTTCGATGCGTAGAGTATTGAGCGAACTCGTGATGGTGGCGGTGGCGTCAGCGGGCGAAGTGAGGATGACTGTTCCGGAACGCGGCGTGAAGATGCCGGAGGTTTGGTTGATGGTGCCGGCGCGGACGGTGAAGTTCCCGGTGGAGCTTGCATCCAGCGTGCCGTTCGTGAGTGAGAGCGTGCCGGAAGCGGTGAGGTGATCGGCGAGGGTATACGTTCCTGCGTTGCCGTTGATGGTGAGTGCATTGAACCGCTGGCCGCCGGAGAGGAGCTGCAGAGCAGAAGATGTGCCATCCAGCGTGACTGTGCCTTTGCGCGGTGTGAACACGCCACCGTTATTCTCCCATGATCCACCAACGGTCACGCCATAGTTACTCGATGAAGTGTCGAGAGTACCGCCGTTCAGAACCAGATCACCGTTGACATCCAGCGCAGCCCCGAGCGTGAAGGTGCCTCGTGTCGTCG
>JBBTVH010000206.1:0-4548 GCA_038063355.1 Patescibacteria group bacterium
TCTACTATCTGCGCTACGCGAACCCGATTCTGGAACGCATTTTGAAACACACCATGATCCATCACATCGAGGTAACGGCCATGGAGTCGGCGGGACTGGAGGGAAGAGCGGGCTATTTCGACGCCGTGGGAACGCTCCGCGACATGGTGCAGTCGCATTTACTCCAGATCTGCGCGCTTTTGACGATGCGGCTTCAGGAGGATGACAGCATTCAGGCCGCGCGCATCCATGCGCTCGACCAGTTCTATCTGCCACACGCCGTGTCACTCGATAACATGATTGTGCAGGGCCAATATGACGCGGGGACGATCAATGGGGAGCGCGAAGTCAGCTACAAAAAGGAAGAGGGTGTTGCCAAAGGATCGCGCACGTCGACCTATATCGCATTACGATTGATGTCGCGGTCCACGCGATGGGAAGGCGTGCCCTTTTATCTGCGCACGGGCAAACGGCTGCATAAAAAAGAGACAAGGATTTCGATCGCGTTTCAGGAACCCCAGAAAATCGGCAAAGGCGCGACGCCGAACCGACTCGATATCATTTTGCAGGGGGAAGCGGGAATGCGGCTCCATCTGCAAACGAAGCTCGGCGGCACAGAACCCGAATTCCGCCCGCTGATTATGACAGACCCGCTCGTGTGCATGGGAGATTGCCTTCCCGAACACGGGCTTTTGCTTCTGGAAGCGATCGCCGGACGGCAGACGTGGTACCTATCCTTTGAAGAAGTGCGCACGGCATGGAGAATTATCGATCCGCTGCAGCAGCACTTAGATAAAAAGCAGACGAAGCTGCATCTGTATACCGCGGGATCCCATGGCCCGGAGGCGGCTGATCAGTGGATGGAGAGGATGGGGGTGAAGTGGTTTTAGATGATTTGCGATTTACGATTTATGATTTGCGATTGGCAAGCAAAAATCGCAAATCATAAATCGATTTTCAACGTAGCACTCCATGCAATTCTTCCGCCATCTTCGCTGCAGCCATCTGTGCCGCCTCTTTCCAGTCTTTGCCATTGGATGCGTAGATGATGCTGCGTGACGCATTGACAATTGCTCCGGTGCCATCGGGGATGAATCCGTGCTTCACATCCTCCGCCGTGCCCCCCTGCGCGCCATACCCCGGAATGAGGAAGGGGATATGGGGCATGAGCGTGCGAAGATATTTCATTTCTTCGGGATACGTCGCACCGACAACTGCGCCGACGCAGGAAAGGTTTGTTTTCCCCAAATGCTGCGCGCCCCAGCCTTCCACAAGCTGCGCCAGGTGCTCGTGAACCACTTCATCGCCGATGGGGAGATCCTGAAGCTCGCCCGAAGAGGTGTTGCTGGTTTTCACGAGGACGAAGAGGCCTTTGTCGTTGTTGGAGGCTTCTGCGATGAAGGGAAGAACGCCATCGGAACCGAGATAGGGATTCACGGTAACGGCATCGATGGGGGATTCCTTGGAGAGATATGCCTTTGCATAGGCTTCGGCGGTGCTTCCGATGTCTCCGCGTTTGGCATCGGCAATGACGATGAACCCTGCTTTTTTGGCATACATGCAAACTTCTTCGAAGATTTTTATTCCTTCCCATCCGAGCATTTCAAAGAAAGCGAGGTTGAGTTTTACCGTGGACGCCATGTCCTTGGTGACATCAATGACGCCTTTGCAAAATACTCCCAGGCCCGCAGGATTTTTCTCAACCCCTTCGGGCAGCTTTTCGATGATCGGGTCGAGTCCGACGCAGACGGGGGAGGTTTTTTTGATGCGAGCGGTGAGGGAGTCTGCGAAGTGCATTGTCGTGGATGGTGGATGGTGGATGGTGGATGGTGGATGGTGGAATCAACGGCGCCGTTGTGCCTTTATTAAACCTGTAATGAGTTTACCCGTTCGAATCGCCAATTGCACTCCTTGCTCTAGCAACGCCCGGTCCATGTAGCCGATTTTTATCATAAACAAAAAATACGAATGCACTTCAGCACACTCACTGCGCGCAATACAAAATCTATGAATTTTGTCTGCTGGCGTCATCCGACTGAGCCCTTCCGAAAGATTTCCGACAACACTGGTGGCCGCACGTTGTAACTGGTCATAAAGATTATTGCGTTCACTGAGTGGTAGGAGTGGTAATACCTTATAGACATGATCCAATAGTTCCATAGCCACTATCCAAGCTGTTAATTTTGTAAATGATTGAGTCTTGTCTTTTTCCATTAGGTCTTTGGGGAAATTCATAGTTCACGATTCACCATCCACCATCCACCATCCACGATCCACCACTCACGGCTCTTCAATGTTCTGCCGATACTGCAACGCCTCCGCCAGATGCGAAACTTCAATTCTCTCCGCGCCCGCCAAATCCCCAATCGTCCTCGCAACCTTGATCGTCCGGTGATACGCCCGGGCGGATAATCCGAGTTTCTCTGCAGCTTTTCTGAGAAGCTCCGAGCAAGCTTTATCCAACGGGCACATAGCGTCGATATGCCGCACGTCCATCGCGGCATTGGTCACCAGCTTCGTGCCTTCGAAGCGCTTCCGTTGCCATCCCCGGGCCGCCAGGATGCGTTTGCGGATCGCCTCGCTTGTCTCGGCATTCTTCGGCCGCGTTCCCTGAAGATCGGCGATCTCCACGGGATCCACGCCGATGGTGAGGTCGATGCGGTCGAGGAGGGGACGGGAAATCCTGGACATTTTCCGAACAGGCCCTCCTGTAGCCGTCGGCGGGTTCATCGATGCGACGAGCGTGAAATCCGCGGGAAAGGTGACGCTTCCCTGGGCGCGCGTAATGGTGATGGTTCGGTCTTCCAGCGGCTGGCGCAGGACCTCGAGGACTTGAGCGGGAAATTCCGCAAGCTCGTCGAGAAAAAGAATGCCACGGTGCGCAAGGCTGATTTCACCCGGACCCGGCGTTTGTCCGCCGCCGACGATGGAGACGGCGCTCGCGGTATGATGGACGATGCGGAACGGTCGCTCGGAAATAAGCGGGGAATCTTCGGGGAGAAGATTGGCCACAGAATAGATCTGCGTGACGTCGATGGCCTCCTCTGTAGTCATGGGAGGAAGAATTCCCCGCAGCGCCCGCGCGAGAAGCGTTTTCCCCGCGCCCGGCGCGCCGCTCATGAGCACGTTATGGCCACCGGCCGCCGCGATCTCGAGCGCGCGCTTTGCGGCCTGCTGCCCGCGAACGTCGGCGAAATCCGCATAATGTTCTTCAAGAGCCTTGGCCTCCTTCATCGGACGCACGGAAGGGCACTCCGTCTCTCCCGCAAGAATGGACACGACCTCGGAAAGATGAGAAACGCCGATGACTTCGATACCGGGAATCAACGCGGCTTCGGCTCCATCCATCACAGGAACGACAATCGTGCGGATGCCCATCTCCCGGCATGCGACGGCGGCGGAAAGCACCCCTGTAACATGCCGCACCGATCCGTCGAGGGCGAGCTCTCCAAGAAAGGCAATTTCTTTGAGCCGATCCGGATCGATCTCGAGGGCGCCCCTGATGATCAGAAGTCCCAGGGCGATCGGCAGATCGTAGCGGGGACCCGCTTTACGGAAACTTGCAGGCGCAAGATTCACGGTAATCCGCCGTCCGGTGGGAAACCGGTAACCGCTTGTCCGAAGCGCAATCCGCACCCGTTGTTCACTTTCCTTCACGGCGGTATCGCCAAGCCCAACGATAAACATTTTTCCGTCACCCGGCGGAGCACCGATTTCGACGTTCACTTTCTGTGCGCCGACGCCATGGGTGGCAAATGATGTGAGCTGCGTAAGCATAGTGGAGCAGTGTAGGGAGAGACGACCATCCGCTGCCCGACTTTTTAGAATGCAGTTTTAGGAATCTATTCGTCGATTGGGATCAATATAGGCTCCAATAAAAATTTCAGGTGTACGTTTGTACACTCGCCAAACCGCGTAGCCTCAAAAACAATACTCGCCACGATGGCAGACCACCTCATCACCGGCAAAAATGGAGAAGACATCGCGATGCGTTATTTGCTCATAACGGGGTACGGACTGCTTGGACGCAACGTGCGCATCGCTAGGGATGAACTCGACCTGATCGTCTATGACCCCGTCGACGGCGTCATCGTCTTTGTGGAAGTAAAAAGTCGCACGCTGAATGATCCCGACTACACGCCGCTTCTGAACTTCACCGAAGATAAAAAGAAGTGTGTTGTCCGCGCGGCGGAGCGCTGGATCGCGGGACAGGAACGGGAATGGGGATGGAGGGTGGATTTGATATTGGTGGCGGAGGGGAAGGTGACGGATCATTTGAAGGATGTCGCAAATTGATGATCTGTACAGACGTGCCGCGGCACGTCTCTACATGCCCCAAATCACCGTCACCTCCGTCGATTCCAACACTCTCTTCGCCGGCCAGCGTCGTTCATCTGCAATATTAATCGTCATCTTGTCCCAGACTTTTTTCTTGTCTGCACCTTTGAGCAGGAACACGGCATGATTCGCGGCTGCAATGGGATTAAGTGTCACCGTGATGCGGTCATGCACGGCGAATTGATCAGTCTCTGTATGGGCGACGAGCCGCGAATCGTCCATGAGAGCTTG
>JBBTVH010000207.1:0-13555 GCA_038063355.1 Patescibacteria group bacterium
GCTGCTCGAAGGCCGCAATGTCGAGGTTACCTTCAAGATCGGTGGCGGCTTCCTCGGCGGCGAGCCGCTCATGTTGCGGGCGGTCGACAGGATCTCGATCCGGCTCAAACGCAACCAGACCATCGGCATCGTCGGCGACCTCTATGTCACCCGCGATAGCGTACCCGCCGGAAGCCGCCAGATCCTCGCCGGTGAACGGAGCGACACGCTGCTGCGGCTCTCTTTCTACGCTGTGAACGAAGACGTCCGCGTCGAGATGGTGGACATTGGCGGTGGCAGCAGCGACATCGAACGTCTGGAACTCTTCGAGGTCGGCGCCTCTACGCCCTTTGCCACGGCGCGCGGATCGCAATGCCCCGTGCTTGCGGTGGGCCACTTCTGCACCAACACGGAATTTCTCGTTCGCGAAGACCAAGAGAAGACGGTGCTCGTGAAGGCCGTTGTGAAATCCGATGTGGAAGGAGCGGCTGGAGGAAGTTCGGTTGCTCTCACGTTGAGTGCCACCACGGGGAGCGCCCGCGCCGTGACCGCGCGTGGCGAGCGCTCCGGAGCCGATCTTGGGCAGAATGACGGCGACGGCTCGCCCGAAGGCGAAATCTTCGTCGGCGCTTCGGCACCCGCCTCCAACAGTGCGATCATGGGTTCCACCCATGACGTCGTCTTCAGTAAGATTTCTTCCATCGTCAACGATTCCGATGATCCCGATGACACGCCCGTTCCTTCAGGCACGGCCGTCATCGGCGCGTTCCGCTTCCACGCAGTCCAAAACCGCAACAGCAAGAACGGGCTCAATGATATGGAGCTTCGAACACTCGTCTTCACCGTTACCGCCACCAACGTGGAGGTGGATACCGATTCCTTCGTGCTCTACAACACGTTGAGCCCCAGTGTCACGGCTTCCTGCACGGCCAACCAGCCAACGATCGAGATCACCGTGACCTGCAGCAATATTCACCAGAGCATCGGCACCGATATCGACTCGGGCGAAAATATCGGCCTCGCCCTACGTGCCCGCGTTACCGATCCGCAGATCGTGGACGGCGGCAACGCCTTGCAAGTGCGACTTGCCGCGCTTTCAGACCGCACCAACCAGGGCACAATCGAATGGCACGATGGCGTGGATCTCCTCAAGTGGGTGGATCTCCCAGTGACAACAGTGCGCGGGACGCTGTATAGGACGCGATGATTATTTCTTCTTCCACAAAGGGTATCCATTTCTCAGGTATGGCACGATGGTAATAATGAGGAGGAGGATCGAAATACAGGTACTTGTCCAGTATTTCCCTGTAAGGATCCTCTCCTTCAAGAGTCTATGTCATCGTATGCAGCTCGAAACACACCGCCGGGCATGGGTTATTGCCCAGAAAATGGAACGCGATCTCACCGTGCGCCGCGTCAATGCAGTTCGCCGTGTGCCTATGGCACACAAGCCGATATCCCTTCGCGATAGTGTCTTCCCCCTGCGCTCGGCACTCCGCCGTCATACGGCGCGTAAAGCGGCATATTTTCGCTGGCGGGCGCATCGCCATGCCGTCGGCGCGCTGCGTACTCCGGCGTTTTCCTAACTTTCCCCCGCTCGTATGGACCTCATTGGTTTTCTCATCATCGGCCTCCTTGCCGGCTGGACCGCAGGACAACTTCTGAAAGGGCGCGGCTTTGGCATCATCGGTAACATCATTGTCGGCATCATCGGTGCCGTCATCGGCGGCTTCCTCTTCCGGGCACTCGGATTCACGGCGTATGGAGCCATCGGCTCGTACGTCATGGCGGTGGTCGGCGCACTCGTGCTCCTCTTCTTTGTCGGGCTCATCCGGCGCGCAGAGGCCTGAGTCATTTTTTCTTCCCCCATTTTTTCATGGATAACGCTAACTCCAGCACCAGCGTGATCGTCGGCATCGTGGCGATCATCGCCATCCTCGTCGTCGTCGCCCTGGCGTTTAAAGTCTTCCCGATGAACTTCGCCGGAAACGGCAATGGCATGGATATTGATGTCAATATCCCCACTCCCACACAACAGAATCCCTCATAGGGGCACATTCCATCGCGTCCAGGATTCCGGTTTTCAGCAAAGAACCTCCTTTTTGCTCGATATTCCGGGTTTTTTCGCTATGCTTCCTCCATAACGCACAGCGCATTACCGCCAAAGGAATTCTCCGCACTCGGGCTTACGCCCAAAGTTCTCGAAGTGCTTGGCCGCCTGAATCTGACGGTTCCGACGCCCATCCAGCATCAGGCGATCCCGGTTGCCGTGCTCGGGAAAGACGTCATCGGCATCGCTCAAACCGGAACGGGAAAGACGTTTGCATTCGGTTTACCGCTTCTCCAGCGCCTTTCCCAGGCTCCGGGCCGCGCGCTGATCGTCCTCCCCACACGCGAACTTGCGGCGCAGGTCGACGAAGCACTCGCGCCGTTTTCCGCCGCTCTTGGCATCCGCACGGCGGTCTTCGTCGGCGGCGCCCCGATGTTCCGCCAACGCGAAGCGCTCCGCAGAAATCCCCGCGTCCTCATTGCCACGCCCGGTCGGCTCAACGACCACCTGGAGCAGAAGACGGTGTCTTTGAAAGAAGTCAGCATCCTCGTCCTCGATGAAGCGGACCGGATGCTCGACATGGGATTCAAGCCGCAGATCGACCGTATCCTCAAGCACGTGCCGCGCCAGCGCCAGACGATGCTCTTCTCCGCGACGATGCCCCAGGAGATCTGGGCGCTTGCCTCCGCGCAGATGCAGCTGCCCTTGAGAATCGAAGTTGCACCTCCAGGAACCGCCGCCGCGAAAGTGGAGCAGGAAGTGTTTGTGGTCCGCAAGGAAGACAAGCTGCGATTGCTCGAGCAACTGCTGCGCGAATACCAGGGATCCGTGCTCGTCTTCTCCCGCACGAAGCACGGAGCGAAGAAGATGACGCGCTCTCTGATCACCATGGGGCACTCCGCAGCCGAGATTCACGCAAACCGCTCTCTTGCCCAGCGCAAGGCTGCGCTGCAGGGATTCAAAACTGGCATTTACCGGGTCCTCGTTGCGACCGATATCGCTGCGCGCGGTATCGACGTTTCGGGCATCGAAGTCGTCGTGAACTACGACCTTCCGGATGATCCCGCCGATTACGTGCACCGTATCGGACGGACGGGAAGAGCGGGAAAAGAGGGCCGAGCCATTTCTTTTGCCACACCCGATCAAGTCGGTGATCTCCGCAGTATCGAGCGGCTCATCAAGATTTCCATCAAGCGTAAAACCCACGCGGCGCTGCCGCAGCTTCCGGAATCCGTGTCGCGTCCCGCGCCGGACATTCGGCCGGGGCATCGCGGTCCGGGGCGCAGTGGAGGGTTCCGCAGTCGTTCGCAGCAGCGCGGCGGGCAGCAGAGGAGGGGGAGGTGGTAGAACATATTTTTTCAGCAGCACCTGTCCCAGGTGCGGCTATACGAGAATGTCATCGGTTGCTTTAATTGGTTTCCACTTTCTTTGGCGCAAAGAAAGTGGAGAAAGAAACATCGGTCGCAGATGGAAAAGTCGCCTGCGCATCTACGACTCGCAGGGCGGAAAACCCGAGGCCCACCCAAAATCTCCTCCAGCGGGTTTTCATTCGCCCCGCTCACGTGATGCGCGACGACGCTTTTCCAATGCGACCGGACCCTGTTTCACAGAAAGGCAAAAGCTTCGTGATCGCTTGCCACGTCGCTCGACACGGTCGTTCGCGAACGACGTGTCTCGCGAGCGACGTGGCTTGCGTATCTGAATTGCCCCTCTCCCCGTGGGAGAGGGTTGGGTGAGGGGATAAGCCTAAGATCAATGTTTCAGCGGCTTCAGGTTCTCGATCGAAGGGCCGTTCACTACTTCGCCCGTCGCCGTGAAGCGCGAGCCGTGGCATGGGCAGTCCCAGCTTTTTTCCAGGGAATTCCACCGCACGATGCATCCTTTGTGCGGGCAGACCGCGGAGAGCTTGTGGAGCGTGCCTTGCACATCCCGATAGAGCGCGATGCGGGTTTTGAACCCCTTGCGGACGACCATGCCCGAGTCGTTCTCCAGCGCTTCTTCCGGCCGCTTCGGATTTTTCTTGAAGAGATCCCGTCCGATGACGGAAGCAACATTGGCGTTCCCGCGCAGGAATTCTTTGCCGGATTTCAGCCGCGTGCGCGAAGGGTCATAGAGCTCTTCCCAAGGATTGCTGTTTTCCAGGATCAGATCCGTCAGCAGCATCCCCGCGATCGTTCCGTGTGTCATGCCATTTCCCGAATCACCCGTCGTGATGTACAGATTCTTTTTCGAGGAAGGATGCCGGCCGATGAACGCAAGTCCGTCAAAGGGTTCCATCACCTGGCCGGACCAGTGGTAGGCGAGTTCTCCCATCATCGGGAAACGGTCGCGGGTCCACCGTTCCAGATTGGAAAAATGCAGGGGACCCCGGTTCTCCTGGCCGGTCTTGTGGTCTTCGCCGCCCACAATCAGCAGATCTTCTTTCGTTGAGTGCTCTGCCGTGCGGATGTAGTGGTAGGAGACGGGGCGCTCGGAGTCGCGGGCCTTGGGCATGTCCCAGAAGAGCGCCTTCTCCACCGATCCCTTCGGGATTGTTCCGGCGATCACGTAGGTCCGGTATGCCGATTGCTGGCCGTAGATGCGGACGTTGTCGATCACGGGTGCATTTGTGGCGATCACGACGGATTTTGCCGTTACGGTATTTCCTCCGCTCGTCTTGATGCGCCATGTTCCGCCTGGTTGTTCCTCAATGTCCGAGACATGCGTACCCGTGAACACGTTCCCCTTCCGTATCTCGATCGCTTTCACCAAGCCCTCAAGATACTGCAGGACATGGAACTCGCCTTGGTCGGGAAAATGCAGCGCCGACCCCGTATCGAAACTCTGAAATGGAGCCTGGGGCAGAAGCTCAACCCCGGAAAGGCCTGCCCGTCGTATCGCCTCCAGTTCCCGCTCCAGAATGCTCACCGGGTCTTCCCCCGCCAGAAAGAGGTATCCGCTTAGGCGCATAAATGCACAGCCGATCTTTTCCTTCTGCACCGTTTCATCGATGAAATCGATCGCCGCCGTGTGGCTTTCGGCCGCGAGGTGGGCGTTTTCCTCTCCGTGGATTTTCTCCAGCCACCAGTAGCGGTCATCGAGCGCATGGGTGATATGGGCGGTGGTGCGTTCCGTCTCTCCACCGCCGATAACGCCGTCATCCAGCACGATCACAGAGACCTGTTGTTGCGCCAGACAGTATGCGGTCGTCAGTCCCGCAATGCCGGCGCCGACAATGCACACGTCCGCCGAAGCGTCTGCAGAAAGAGGATGGAGGCGGCGTTTGGCCGTATCCGCCCATGGGGAGAGGCTTTGTGCTGGGGTATCCATGAAGAAGAAGACTGTGTATGGGGGCTCTCCTTACAATGCAGCGCTTGACGTTGCTGGAAAAAAGATGGCTGAAAGCCCAAAGCCAGCCGTTTTCCCGTAAGAAGCGGTTGAGCACTCCGTCATCACCGCAGAGTCCATATTTTTTTCATTTTCCCCATTGTCTATGAAACATTCCTCCCGAGCGGTCCGCATATCCGCCCTCTGTGCGGCAGTCCTTACGCTTGTTGCGTGCAAGGCTTCCTTGACGGGTTCCGCCTTGAAAACCCGTGCAGAAGCACATATCCGCGCCAATATCAGTGAGATCTCCACCAGATCACCGGTCCTCGGTGGCAAGTTCACCGTGACAAAGATCGAATGGGTCGATGACGATACGGCGCGCATTTACTACGAAGATGGGCACATTGCTCTCAATGGGACTGCAGATATCTCTTTGAAAGATGACGTGGTTGTTATTTCCAAGTTCCGCATCGTCAATGATAAGGATGACCAGGATGAAGAAGAGGGAGACGACAAGGACGATGAAGACGAAGACGAAGATAGCGAGTCATCAGACGAGTCCTCTCGTTCCGGCGCCTCTCAAAGCTCTCTCAAAAGCGGAGCTTCCGCAATGAGCTCATCGAATAAGTCTTCGGGTGCAAGTACGAGCAGCACATCTTCCAGCCTCTCGTCGAGCGCCTCGGTCTCTTCCAGGGCAGGAGCCGGTCTCGGCGAATTTTGCGGCGGCATCGCAGGTATCATGTGCGATTCAAGTCTCACCTGCGATTATGATGGGACGTATCCGGATGCGGGAGGGACGTGTGTAGAAAGCTAGCTTTTCTTTTTTGTAAGAACTCTCCAAGCGGTGCGTCCCTTTCTTTGTTCATCCACTTCCCCCTCCATTTCTATGTTTGATGCGGAAAGAAACTCTATCGGCACAGCGGTCCTCGAGCCTGGCGGTGGCTCGGACAACGCTTCTACATCTACACCGGTGCAATCCAATATCGAAGAGGAGATGAAAGTCGGCGCGGAAGTCCACGATGAAGTCCATGGCCGCCTCCCTGTCGACTCCGATGGGTATGAGCACGCACGAAACCAAGTCGAAGCATAATTCGTTTATTTCTTTCCCATGTTCCTCATGAAAAAAATGCGCAGTCAAAGCAGAAGCAGCAAAGGCCGCAGCAGGAGTTCCTTGGGACGGTTCAGCTCCTCACGCGGCACCAAAAGTACCAGCCGTGCGCGTACCTCCAGGAAAGGCGCTTCCAAGCGTGCACGATAAACTCTTTCAAACTTCTTTATTCATTTTTCTCCCCACTTCTTATGAAAAACGTTCAATCCAATAATCGTGGACAGCAGGGCCAAGGTCAGCAGGGTCAGCAGAGCAAGAACGATCAGGAAACGGGAAAGACCAACCGCGGTAATCGCAACGATGAAGTGAATCCGGGCCGCACCGGCTCGGATACCGGAACTGAGTCCGAGGAGGCTGGCCAGGACCGTGTCGGCTTCGCTGAGAAACGTTAATTGTATTCTTGCACCCCCTCCCTATGCGCAAGCTTTTCTTCGCTATCCTCATCGCCGTGATTTTCGGAGGGGGCTGGGGCCTCCTCTATTTCATCCTGGGCTAAGGCATACCGGTACATACTGCGCTTCCTCTCCCATACTGTGCGGGGGAGGAATGCGCATTTTGTAATCTCCATGACTATCTCGTGCAAGGGGGGATATACTTTCCCCCATGCCCTCCACAGTATTCCTCGAAGTCGACCCTGAAGATGCGCATCTTGTCGCGAGCCGGTTTCCCGATGCCTTCGTCCATGGCGGCATTCTCTCCGGCGATGCGCTCGTTTCGGCATGCAAGGATGCAGCAGTCCTTTCCTGTTTTATCCATACGCAGTTTTCAAAAGACATCATCAACAAGCTTCCGAAACTTAAGCTCCTCTCTACGCGCTCGGTCGGCTTTGATCACATCGATACGGATGCCTGCGCTGCACGCGGGATCACGGTTTGCAACGTTCCGGATTACGGATCGCACGTCATCGCGGAGCACGTATTCGCGCTGCTCCTTAGCACGCTCCGCCACATCCCCGAAGCCGATAAAAAAGTGGAAGGAGGAACATTCGACTACCACGGGCTTCGCGGCATGGCGCTGCGGGGAAAGACCATCGGCATCGTGGGGACAGGGAAAATTGGAAAAAATGTCGCGAAGATCGCCCGTGGGTTTGGCATGAACATCCTTGCGGCTGACCGCTGCCGCATCCTTGAACTTGAACAATCCTGTGCAGTGCGATATGTTTCCCTTCCGGATCTGTTTGCCACCAGCGATATCATCACGCTGCATATTCCCGAATCCAAAGAGACGCATCATCTGATCGACGCTAGGGCGTTTGCCTCCATGAAGGCCGGAGCGATTCTCGTGAATACCGCACGCGGATCGTTGATCGATTCCGCAGCTATGCTCAAAGCACTCGAAAGCGGCGCGCTCGCCTATGCGCTCCTCGACGTCCTAGAGCACGAGCGCAATTTCACGGAGAATAAGGCGCTCATCGGGCATCCCCGTGTCGTCACGACGCCGCACATCGCGTTTTACGCGGATGATTCCATGCGCAACATGTATCTGGATGCCTTCGAGAGCATCGCGCAGTGGGAACGCGGGGAAATACCGGCGCATGTCATCTCCAAACCTACGGTCGTTTGCGATCTGCCCGGCATTGCCAAGCTCCCTGCATGAGCGCTTTTTTCACTGCTTTCATTCCCCCTTTTTCCCTCCATCCATGAAACCTGTTCGAGTCACGTTGCTTCTCCTACCCCTCGCGTTTCTCGGCGGCATTGCCGGAGGATATCTTGTGATCGCCACATACACTCCCGGCCCAAATGCGCTCATCCGTGACTTCTACGCGACGGAGAACGCCGTGCATGTGAGCCCTCACAGCATCCGGAAGAAGATCGCCGAGAATGCCAATGACTTCATTCTCGTGGATTTGCGGAGCGCCGAGGAATACGAGAAAGAGCATATCGTGGGGGCGGTGAGTATCCCCGCGTACAAGGACAAGGACCACTCCGATTACAGCGCGGTAGAACGCATTGTCGGCGCATTCCAGAGTTTACCGCAGGACAAAAGTATCATCGTCTATTGCTATTCCATGCCGTGCATGACGGGCAGAAAGGTGGGGCAGATGCTTACGGAGCACGGCACCTACGTCCAGCATCTGGGCATCGGATGGAACGAGTGGCGGCACTTCTGGACGCTGTGGAACCACGAGCATGAGTGGAGTATCACGGCTGTGGATGACTACATTGCGACAGGCGCAGAGCCTGGAGCATATACAGGCGTCACCGTCATCACTCCTTGTAGCGAAGGTCAGTTTGGCTGCTGATCATTCGTGAATCGTCATCATCTCTTCAAGATCTTTCCTCGACGAGGGCTGAATGCTCACGCCTTTTTTCGGATGCCCGATAAGTATTCCGCCGATCACCACTTCGTCGGGGGGAAGACCGAGGACGGCATGGGGCTTGCCGTGATGGAGCGAAACCCATGATCCGCCGAGTCCCATCGCAACCGCACCCAGCCAGATGTGTTCCATCGCGGTAATGCATGAATATTCCACTTCCTTCGGGTTCCAGAGGACCTTCGTCGCGGCTTTTTCTACCGTGAGGTCGGCGGTGACGATGATGAGGACGCTGGCTCCCGCCACGAAGTTGCCGTAGCAACAGGCTTCCATCAGCTCAGAGCGTTGGTCTTTGTTGTAGATGACGTGAAAACGCCAAGGCTGGAGGTTGTCGATGCTCGGTGCAAGGCGAGCCAATTCCAAGAGCTCCGTGATTTCCCCGGGAGTCACAGGCGTATCCTCAAATTCCCGAACGCTATGACGGGTTTCACAGAGTGTTTTGAAATCGGCATACGTCATGGGGGAAGTATACAGATTTTCCGCGGCCCAGCCTACAATGCCTTCGATGTTTCCCTCGAAGGAGTTCCTCGCGTTCATCGGCATCCTACTCGTCGTTCTCGGGTACGTTTTCTATTACCGTGATCTCTTCCGCCGTTCCACAAAGCCGCATGCGTTTTCATGGTTTATCTGGACGCTTACGATGAGTGTCGGCTTCGCCGCGCAGATCTCCGAAGATGCGGGACCGGGATCGTGGATACTGCTTACGGAGACGTTCTTCAGCGGTTCCATCTTTTTTCTGTCCCTGTTCATCGGCGAAAAGGGCTACACGGTCTCCGACTGGATCGCGCTTGCGCTGGCGCTCCTGTCCTTGGCTGCGTGGAAGATCACGAGCTCGCCGTTTCTCTCCGTGATCCTGATCACACTTGTCGATATTTTTGCGTTTTACCCCACCGTTCGTAAAAGCTTCTGGAAGCCTTACGAAGAATCTCTCTTTCTCTGGGCAAGCAGCGCTTGCAAGTACGTGTTTTTGCTTTTTGCGCTTGATGTCTTTTCGTTCATCACGGCGTTCTATCAGGCATGTCTTGTCGCGTTGAACGCGGGGTTCGTCAGTTTTGTCGTCATTCGTCGGAGGCAGAAACGGTGATGTGCGCCCCTCATACTTTCATTGCATCGCAGGCTTTTGCCCCCATGTCTTCGAGAGAAACTCCAAGGTTTTCCGTACCGTGATATTTTCTTGCGTGTGGGAAAGAACCACCCTGCCCGGAAAGTCGCTTACAAACAACGAGACGAACTCATCCGCAAAGGAAGGAGTGAGGAGAAGCACACCCGAAAAATCCAAGGTGATCGCTTCTGTAGCCTCCATCTCTCTCAAACGTGGTTGGATAGCCAGCCATGCTTCTCTGCCCGCAGGGCGGGAGTCCAGCTTTTCGCCGAAGTTGCGCATGAGGAGAATCATAGGTTTCTGAGCAGCAGTATAGCAGTACAACCGAGAACGGGGGGATCGCACGGCAGCCATTCCTCTACTCTTTTCGCTACAGCATACGCTGCATTCCCGCTCCCGTACCAAAGATCGATGCCATCCTCCAAAAGGATAGAACGCACGAATTTAAGGCCGTTGCCACGTTGCTCCGGTGCCCGTCCGGAGATGCTCTCCGTAAAAGCGACACGCAATGCTTCTGCATCATTCTTCAGTGCAGGACGCACGCGGCTCAGGGTTGTGTGCAGACCTTGTCCTCTATCCGCGAGCACACACAGGATGCCATCATCCGTTGCCTTGCTGTCAAACAACACCCCGGGCGTGTCTCTCCATTGACCGATATTGTGATCAAACGCATTGCTGCCGATTTCCGAAAGTACAGCGTCAAAAAGTCGGACACGATCCTCCGCGATATTCTGCTGGAGAAGGCGAATCGTCAAACTATCGATGCGTGCACGTAGAATATCTTTTGTTTCACACCACTGTGCTGGAGAGAGAGGCGGCGACTCGTTGGCTTCTGAGCTCCATAGCAGCGCTTCTTTGGTAAGGGGATGGGAGAGGGGAATCATAGGTAGAGGGTAATGGAGGCGAAGAATGGAGCAAGGATCTTCCAAAGACTTAGCTGCTTTTATCGGTGAACAAACCAGAAGAAATCTGCTCAATTTCTCGCATCACCCTTCCCGTCTCCGTCAGCGCCACAATCATCTTTTGGTAATGCAGAATGTCATCTGAGTCGAGCGTGCGGCCTTTGCGATCTTTGAGCCACTTCTGCGCCGGTTGATAGCCCCCGATGGGGAACTCCCATGCCCCCTTCGGTACTCCGTTGAAATACTGCTCTTTATTGATCCAAACTTTCTCATCCTCGTATCGCAACTTCTCAACTTCGTTATTCCCGCTCACCGGATATTTGGTTATCAATTTTCCAAGTTTGGGTGATTCCAGAAGATGCAACAAACGAATTTCCCGACCAAGCGCAACCAGGTTCCAAAACAGTTTTTTATCACTCGTAAACGGCACGCGCGGAAAATCTATTTTGAGGAATTCCTTGTACCGCTCTCGGTAGGTTGGGCTATGGAGCACGGCGTAGATGTAGTCGAAGATGTCCTCGGGACCGCAAGCATCTTTTCCATCGCCGATTCCGTCCGCATTCCATTCCAGCTTGAGTGTGTGAAGAACGGGCTGTAGCAGTTCCATATTCAGATTTGGGGTGCGTGTGCCCTCTTCGACTGTGGTGGGATTGGGGTAGAGATAGAGAGGAAGGACCTGATTTTTTGCATATGCACTTTCAAAAACACAGGCTTCACAAATATCGTCAACGACAAATGCATAAGAAAATTCCCGCTTGCACTGTCTTTTTACTAACAAGGCAATATTCGGTTTTTTCAAATGCCTGAGAACCTCAAAACGAGGTCGGGCTAAAAATCCCTTAGACTTCTCAGTAAAAATGGTAAATTTATTATCAAAAGGTCGATAAATGAGAGAAGTTGGCTCAATATTTGGATGTTCTAAAAGGTCATTCTTTGCATAAGCAACTTTCCATTCGCTGCCCTCCCTATCAATGTGATACTTCTGTTTAATTTCATTAACTGGCAATATTCTAAATTCATCAGCCAATTTAATAAGTTCCTTTTTTGAGTCAGAAATCGCAAGTTCATCCTTGTGGGTTTCTAGCCCATTAGAATTCAACGGGAACAATTCAGTTACTTGTATGTAATTCGAATATTCTGCTTCTAAACCAAAATCCTTCGGCACGAAAAAGAAGTACGGCTCCGGCGATATAAGTTCCTGCCATTTCGTATTCTCCAAATCATGCTTTTCCAGCCAATCGTATTTGCTCTCTCTTTTTCCGAACACATCCAGGTGCCGTAATTTTCCTAGAGTGCCTTTTTTCTTTTCTCCCGTCTTTACAAACAATGAAATTCCCACCCCCTGCATAATGTCGAAGACGTTTTCATCTTTACCACCATCGGGTGCAAGTTCCGGGCGTTTGCTGCTTCCGTGTAAATCGAGCACATAGACGTGATCGAATGTCTCAAGCAAACTCTGCCGCATTCGACGGTGCGTGATGCCATCGAGAAAAGAATTATTCGTAATCATGGCAACGATACCCTGCCCGGTCTTCTCAATCAGGTGATGAGCGAAGCGGATAAATTTAATGTAGTCATCATCCAAATTTATTTTCTTTTCATTGAGGTCTTTTTTGTAATCCTCAAGCAGCCTGCCTATCCATGTTTTGCGCTTTTTGCCATCTGTGCCCACTTCCACAGACGCATTCTGTGAACTCGAACTATACGGCGGATTCCCCATCACCACCATAATCGGATAATCGCGCTTCACTTCTTCCGCTTGCAACGCCTCTTCGGTCAGTGCGCCATCGAGACCAATCCCCCGAAAGAGCGTGTCATCTTTCGATGGTGCTTCTTCAAGGCTGTTGGTCAGGAAGATGCGCAGACGCTTGTCGAGTTTTTTCACGCCCGTTTCCGCAAGCGCCATGCTCAGTTTCAGGTGCGCGATGGTGTAGCTTGCCATCATCAACTCAAAACCGTGCAGGCGGGGCACAAGATGATCATTCACATACTGGTTCCAGATACCTTCCTGTCCTGCAAATCGCTTGTGGACTTCGCGAATAACTTCGTGAAGGAATGTACCGGTGCCAACGGCAGGATCCAGTATCTGCACACGATCAATCTGCTTTTTCGATGTTTTGCCCTGCTCCGTGTACTTCCACTCGATCTGCGCCCGATCAGCCAGCCCATCAGCGAGACCAAAATGCTCCTGTAGAATTTTGTCCACAGAACGGACGATGTACTTGACGACGGGAAGCGGCGTGTAAAAGACGCCGCGTTCGCTACGGAGCTTAGGGTCATATTCCTTCAGAAAGTCCTCATAAAAATGAATGATCGGATCGCGTACCTGTCCTTCCAGATTCATTTGCAGGTAGATGCCGTGCACGAGCGCTTTTACATCGCTATGGACAAAGACATTGCAGAGCTCATCGACGATGAATGAAAGCCTTTTCTCGAAGTTCACTCCCGCAATGTGATCGAAAAACTGCTGAAGCAGATGATTGGAGGCAGGGATGCGGTCACGCGCCTCGCTGCGGGAAAAGGTTTCGGGCGTGTCGTCGTGGTAACGCGCAACAAACAAACCGTACACGAGTGTTTGCGCATACAGATCGGCAAATTGCTCGATGGTCAGATCGTGGATGAGCTTGTCCTTCAATGCGTGCATGATTTTTTCTATTTCCACTCCTCTTGTCCCTTTGTAATTTGGATCCGATAATTCAATGATATTGTCACGCAGGCGGCGACCTTTTCCCCCCATGATCTTGGCAAGATGCTCGGCAGAACGAATCGTATCCGTATGCTCTTTGAGAAAGTC
>JBBTVH010000208.1:0-1480 GCA_038063355.1 Patescibacteria group bacterium
GTAGTAATCCGTCTTATCCCATTGAAATGCAGGAGCGTACGGGATCATCACGGGCGGTTCGTACGGGATACAGGCGTTGTATTCGATGATCACGACGCGGGGAGAGTAGTGAGTGACCGCTTTCCACACCCAGTAGTCGTTGCCGTCGATGTCGATGCTGAGGAGATCAAATTCCTTCGGCACATTATGTTTTGCAAAGAGAGATTCAATATTTTCCGCGGTGATAAATTCTTTATGGAGATTGAGCGTGGCATTTTCGTGGCTGCCATCCATCAGAAGCCCTTTCCAGCCTTTATGCTTGGAGAGATATCGCGTATTGCACTCGATACCGTCTTCCACGCCGAACTCCACAAAGTATTTATTGGTCGTTCCGATCATGGCAAAGATCGCAGCGATCATCCCGTCCTCGCCGTTTTGAGAATATTCATGGCGTTCGATGAACGGAATACGACGGGCGAAGAGCCGGAGATGTATCAGAGAGATCCGGAAGAACCGATGGAAGGGGAGGACCGCGTATGCAAAGAGCAGACCGCGAAGCCATGCGAGGGATTTCATGAAGCGGCGATAGAGACGGTGCATCAAGATACAAGATACAAGATACAAAGAAGATCCAAACAGGAAATCTCAAAAAACACCCCTTTAGATTTTGGCATTTGTTTCTTGTTTGTATCTTGTTTCTTGTATCTTAGGATTTAGGCATGCGCGTCTGCATTCTCCAAACCGTGCTCGATCCCTATAAAGGGGCAAATCACCTGCCGCTCTTTGCGGCAACGTCTGAAATTTCTTTCACGATTGTCTGTAACCGGAGCAAAGCTCGAAAGGAAGACCTTCCGTCCAATGTCGACGTCATTACGGTTCCCGGCCGCACCGGGCCGTACTACTACGGATGCGCCGATACGCTTTTCGCCAGAAGCGTTCTGCGGCGGTATCCGGTATCGGATCCCTTCTGGAAATCATTTGATGTCTTGCACCTTAACCAGGTCATGGGCCCTGCGTTCCGAAGATTGCAGGGGAGCGGCGTACCGGTTCTTTTTACTATCCACCATCCGGTGACAGCAGACAGGGAGATTGCCCTTCAGGAATCAGGAGTGATCCAGGGCATCCTCTGGCGCATGAAGTACGCACTCCTCATTTTCTGGCAAAAGCGGATGTGCACCTCGTGCAATCGCGTGATGACGGTTTCCAAGACAGTCTCCGATCGGCTGAACAGCGAATATCATTGCCCGCCAGACCGTATCTCCATCGTGCCCAATGGCGTCGATGGCATGGTCTTTACGCCTTCCACTGAAGCGCCGCTGTTTGATGTCATTGCTTTGGGGTCGTTCATGCATCCCCGCAAAGGATTCCGTTATCTTGCGGAGGCGTACCGTGCGCTTGCAGCAAAGGGCTACCGCATTGCCGACGTCGGCAGGAGATCTGATGTGCAGATCGCGGAATTACGGTCCATTCCGGGCGTTACCGTTAACGGTACCGTCGATCA
>JBBTVH010000209.1:0-8890 GCA_038063355.1 Patescibacteria group bacterium
GCCGCGTCCGCTGGTGTTATCCACGCGCACGAAGGTGTTGTCGGGGGCATTGGCGATAGCCACCCGCACTGTTCCCGTTTGCCCGATGGTCAGATCTTGGCTGCTCGCAGTCGCACCGGCGCTCACCACGATGCCCGTCAGACGGGATGTGGGGCCGGTGCCCGGGCGAAAGCCCTCGATGGTATAGGTTCCCGTTTTCACTTTCATCGTGTAGGTGCCGTCCGTTCCGGAAACGGTGTGATTGCCTCCGGTGTCGCTGAAGGCGTTGATGAATGCGCCCTGCACGGCGACGCTGTTTTGCGTGACGGTCCCGGTGATGGTCCCGAAGTCACCCGCGCTCGCCTGGATATTCTGGCCCGTGACGCTCGTGGTGGTGACGCTCACCGTCTTGCTCCCAAGTTCGCCGTACCCCGGCGCGTGGGCGGTGAGCTTGTAGGTAGCGTTGGTGTCGACATAGAGGGTGAAGGCCCCGTTGGTGGTGGGAGATCCGAAGAATTCGCCATTGAAGCTGCCGCCGCTCAGTTTCTTCGCCTGGACGAATGCGTTATTGACCGTATTGCCGTTCTCATCAAGGACCGAGCCCGCGATCGAGACGCCCCCCTTGTCGAGGATGAGTTCCAAGTTCACGGCGCTTCCCTTGAGGCCAGCATTGGTAATGAGCGTACCACCGGGGCCGTTTACATCCGCAGTGAGGTTATTGTCCGCATTGCTTACATTGGCTTTCACGAGGACCGAAACGGGCGTCGAGGGCGGCATCCCGGGACTCATCGACTGCACGGCGTACGTGCCGCTCCCGGTCTGAAGGATGAAGGTGCCGTTGCTCTGGGACATCGCCATGGCATCACCCCCCTGCGATGCGATATTCGCCGGCCGCGCCATGATGAAGGCATTACTAATGGCGGATCCCGATCCATCGATCACCTTGCCTTTGATCTGGAAGCTCGCCGACTGCAACGAGAACGCTACCGCCGCGCTGCCCGAAATCGGCACCAGGACTTCCTTCGGCGTCGGGATCGCGAAGTTTACAGAGGTCACCGTACGCCCCATCTGTGTGGGATCTTTGGGCATTTCGGGACCCACGCCCACTCTCCAGGTGCCTGCGGCCGCGGGCAGGGAAATGCCGGCGGAGGCGCCGGTGTAGGGCAGATTTTTCACGGTATTGCCCGCATCCGGTCCGCTCGTGTTGAACGCAAAGACGTCGAGATTGGTATTGGCGGGGATGCCGCTGATATCGACACTGACGCTCGTCGTGACCACGGAGAGCGGGAAATTGATGCTGGTCTGGGTGCTACTTAAGTTGATTTCACGGTACGGCGATCCGGAGACAACGAGGCTTCCCGTCTGAATGGCGGGAAGGAGAATGCGATAAAATCCGTTGCCCAGAAGATTGAATGCATAGGCTCCTGTGGAGGTGGTGTTCGCGCAGTTGAATCCCATTGGCCCCTCGATACAGACCCGTAGCGCGCGGACGCCAGCCTCAGAGCCGTTTTTGATCTTGTCATTGGCGGTGCCGCCGCCTGCACCATTATCCTGGAAGACCGTTACCTGGATCCCGAGCGACCCGGGTTGCATCAGCGGAAAGGGCATCGAGGTTTTCGATTCTAGAATGTCGCTGGAGGTATTCTTCGTCTTGATATCCACCATGTAACCGCCGCCTTCACTCGGGAGCTTCGGGAGCGGCGAATTCACGATCCCCTGGAGAATCAAGGACACGCGTGCGCCCGTTCCGGTCTGCGCGCCGCCGGTGGTCACCGTAATGGCCCGAGATGTATTGTTGCAGGCGATGGAGGCGATCGTCACCGTGCCCGTTGCGGGCCCATTGAGATCGGCGTTCTCGGGCGGTCCTGTGAGCGCCGTCGCACAGGTGGCATCGGTCGAGAAGCCCGACGGGAAGGTGAAGACGATCGTTCCTCCGGAAGGAATGGACTTTGCAGGAGTGATTTCGATGCGGTAGTTGCTCGTGGCACCCGCCATTGGCGTCATCGGCATGACCATCGTGGGGCTCGTCCCGTTCGTGAAGAAATCGAATTCGCCACCCCCCTCTCCCGGACCCAGGCGCCCGCCGGTATCCATGCTGCTTTGCACCTGCCCTTTCGCCTCATTCTTCGCAGGCGTTCCGGTGGAGTCCACGATATTGCCAGCGAGGTCTTTGACCTTCACTGCCCCTGTACCCGTTGCAATTTTTGCCTTGAATTCCTGGTTTGGCGGCAAGGCCAAGCCCTCGATGACTGCGGTGAGCTTGCTCGGGAAGTAATCGATGAATTTCCCCACGAGGTTCACGGGGACCCCGGGAGGAGACTCCAGCGTCCAGTTATTGATATTGTTGACCACGAAGGGATCGCTGCTGGAACGTCCAGCACCAATCGCTACCGCGTCAAATTGCATCGGTTCGCTGAAGGTGACGGCGATGGAGAAATTGTCAGCGTTTGCATAGTCCACTTTCGGCTGCGCAGTATCTGGTGCAGCGGCGCCATTCACAAGGACGCCGGTGGTGAAGCTCAGCGTCTTGTTCTGATTGCCCCCCGTGCTGCGGTCTCCGTCAAAGGTGTTGCCCGCAATATCCTTGATGTTCGTCGTGACGACCAGACAGTGCACCGTGCTCGCGGTGAGAAGTCCATTTGGGGAGATGTACGCGATATTCTCGGATTCGGAATAATCGACGATGGTATTGGTGAGCTGGACGTCATCGTCGCCGCCTCCGTTGCAGACGGTGTTCACGCCCGCTTCGTAGAGTTTCATCGAAGTCTCCGTCACTGATGATTCGTCGACCGCTTCGGTAAACGCAACACCAATGTTATACATCGCGCGATCCACGCTCGTTGCACCGTTCTCCGGGAAGGATGCTTTCACAGTAGGCCCGAAAGCATCGCTTCCCGTCGCGGTGAACGGCACGAAGTAGTCGGCGCCCATCAGAGGCATGTCGTCGGTATTGCGTGCACCGCCGGTTCCCCCGAATCCACCCTGTGGTCCTCGGACAATGAGCACATAGGAATTACCCGAAGTGAGCGCTGTCCCTCCTGTGGAATCCTGCGATGCCGCGGGGGATTTTTTCCCCGGCGTGATCGTGAGCGTGGCCCCGCTCTGGTGCCAGGCCATATTGCAATCCGTGGGGGAGGCGGGGTTGGCCCCGACCGTGGAGCATGCAAGAAGATTATTGCCCGTCGGCTGACCGTTACTCGTGGCAAAAATCTGCACGTTCGTTGGGAGCTGGACCGACCCGCTTGATGTCCCCGTCCGCATGGTGGAGCCGGTTCCCGTCCCTCCGGGGCTGAAATAGACGCGGATACGAGCATTGGTCGGAAGGATGGACCCCGGCCGTGGCACCGATCCGACGATAACCGGCGGACGGATGAAATTCCCTCCTCCCGCGAAGCTACTCGTCTTGAACTGGTAAGAGACGTTACTGGGAAGCGCCAACCCCGTGCCGGTCTTGATTCCTGTCGTATAGGTAATGGTGTACCAAGTACTCGTTTCCAGGTTGGCATGTTCGCAGACGATTTTCTCCATACCGCCGCTCGTCGCATACTGCTTGATCATCGTACAGAGCGCCGCCCCCGTGGGCGCGCCGTCCTGGACATTGCCGGTATTGGCCTTGAGTGAAACGGTACTCGGTGTCAGCGTGAACCCACTGAGCGCGCGTGTGAATTCGCGGTCAATAAAGGCCTCCACAGGCACGTTCTGTTGTAAGTCAGGCGGCCCTCCGACCGCAGTCACACCAAAGGCATGCGCGTGCTCTGCGCTGAGGAAAAGGAAAATACATGCAGAGCAAAAGACGATCGTGCTCGAGTGGAGTACGGAGAAGATTCCCGTCGTGGATGATGGAAGCAGCCTCAATTCTTAGAGGCTCTTATAGCAGCCTTCGATTGCCTGACACAGGAAAATCTCTTTACGGATGCAGAGGGATTAGCTGTTACACACTTTGATATTGGCCCAATACGCCATATTTGTGGTAAGCGTCGTATCCACTGAGCATATTTATTGTGCAATGAGCTTAATGTTATGGCGAGGTACATTTTGTTTGACTCATCAATGAAAGCAAGGATAGTATTCTAGACATGGCTTTTGAGTTTTCAGGAAAATTACCGCGCGAACAACAGCCGATGAGTCCTGCTCTTTCTTCCATGGAGCGATTGGAGAAAATGATAACGGAGCGATTGAAGAACATGGAAGCGAGCACGAAACACTCTCTCTTTGCGGGGATCATGGCTCTCGCTGGTGTCGCTATGCCCCCCTTTATAGCCAACTCACAGAAAGACGAATCTCCCGCACTGCACAATGTTACAACCCTATTGAAAAGCTTTGATGAATTCGAGAAAGGTTCGAATCGAACTCCTTACAGAGATGTTGATAATTATCATCTCATTGCTTTAGCCGCGGAGCGGTACAACCCTAGCAAGTCACTGGAAGAAGTTTTCGAAGAAGCTGGCAGAAAAGATTATGCAGAAATTAAGAGCGATGCAGAAAAGCAATGCAGAATAGTTCAAGGGGAGCTAAACAGTAGGTCGACTTTTTCCTATCCGGGAAAAAGCGAGGGTCAACTTGATTTGATCAAAAAAACTTGTGATAACCCGGAGCCAATGGAAAGTACAATCGAGCATGTTGCAGCAGCATTTGGATTTTCACTGTAAGACCCGGGTCTTACACCCGATTTTTACGATAAACGGCAAGCAATAGATCTGCAGAATCAAATTTCAGGCTCTCCATAAATGAAGGATTGTTTTTTCATCAAAGAACGTTTTTAAACGGATTTGGCGGCAGCGCGCGCGGGTGAAGGCGAACCCATGCTGCATCCCGTGATCAACAACTACATGATGTACGTTAATTCGGTCATGCGCTTCCTGGAGATCATCAAAAGCACAATCAACGAGTAGCTGATATGCTACTGCCTATAGAAACTCTCTGGAGCGACAAACATTGGCAGGTGATCCAAGCTATCGGAACGCTGCCGGACGGCCGCGTGAAGAAAGCGATCCGCGTGAAGCGTCCGGACGCCGTCCATCTTCTGGCATTCCCCTCTCCAAAAACTATCCTGATCCTCCGGGAATTCCGGCCGTTTTACGGCACCTACATTTGGATGCTGCCCAGCGGTATCTGCGGGGGGATTAATGCACACAAAATCTATTTCATCCTCACGAGCCTACGGTTTCCTTACGGGATCACACTTCAATCCTCTGAAATAGCCTCGCGCCGATGAAAAGCATGACGGCGCAGCAGACCGTGAGGGAGGAATAGTTGACACAATTTATATATAAATTATAGTAATTAATATGAATACCCTCCGCACGTATGAAAGTTCCGTCTTGGTACAGTGCCCGGTAATTCACGGAAGACCTTGGTTAGTTGCACAAAGGGCAATCGAAACATTGGGGGATGGCTATGTTATTCATGTTTGGATTGGTCGTAACAGAGCAACGATGAAGAGCATTATTGATCTGATGTGCCTTGAAGCGACAAAGGGGAAGAGCGTGTCATATAAAGTGATGGCGATTGGTGATGGAAATGCTATAGACCAACATGTAAGAACAATTATTGACGATGCTTTTCATAAGGCGGCATGCGGCGTGCTATATGAGGGTGATGACGGGTGAAGCCGAGGATACTGTATCCTTTCTTCATGCGCCTCCACCGCTTTATCGTCCCGGTCGATCTCCATGCATCGTCGATCACGATCACGGATCCTGCCCTTCTGAACCAATGGACGAAAGTCCTGCGACTCTGCGCAGGAGACCGGGTGATCCTCTGCGACGGCAAAGGAATGCAGGCCGAGGCGACGATCGTGGGGATGGGACGGTCATCCATAACCTGCACACCGGATGCCCCCTCTCCCGTTGCCGCCGAACCGAAAAAAGACGTGACGCTCTACTGCGCAGTCCTCAAACGCGAGAATTTCGAATGGGTCGTCCAGAAATGCACCGAGCTTGGGATTAGGGCGATCATCCCGATTGTCACCACACGCACCGTGAAGACTGGGCTCAAAATGGATCGCCTTCGGATCATCGCCAAAGAAGCCGCCGAGCAGTCCGGCCGTGGCATCATCCCCGTCATCAATAATCCCCTTGAATTCGACCGAGCCCTAGAGGAAGCCAAACATCAACAAAATATCTTCTTTCATACCATCACCCACCAGCAAACAAGCAAACCTGAAAACCAGCAAACCCCCGTAGGCATCTGGGTGGGCCCCGAAGGAGGCTGGACGGAGGAAGAGACCGCAAAGGCGAAGAATGCAGGCTTTGCAATCGCTTCGCTGGGATCGCTGACGCTGCGGGCGGAGACGGCGGCTGCGGTGGCAAGTTATCTCGCCATTGCCGATGGTCGATATGCCGCTAGAGGAGCCCCGACCCGTACATCCCTGCCGTGAGCACGGAGATGGTGGACATCAGCTTCACGAGAATGTTGAGTGACGGACCGGAAGTATCCTTGAACGGATCGCCCACGGTATCGCCGACGACCGCGGCTTTGTGCGGTTCGGACCCTTTGCCGCCGTGCATGCCGCTCTCGATGTACTTCTTGGCGTTGTCCCACGCTCCGCCGGAGTTCGCCATGGAAGTTCCGAGCATCATCGAGCTCACGAAAGCCCCTGCGAGAAGCCCGCCAAGTGCTTCTTTGCCGAGAAGCAGTCCGGTGAGGATGGGTGAGAGAAGAGCAAGAAGCCCCGGAATGATCATTTCACGGATAGCGGCGGCGGTGGCGATGGAAACGCACTGCGCGGGATCGCTGTCCGCTTGACCCTCCAGCAGCCCTTTGATCTCCCGAAACTGACGGCGTACTTCCTGGATGATCGCCATCGCGGCGCGCCCTACCGCACGCATGGTGAGAGCGCAGAAGAGAAATGGCAGCATGCCGCCGAGGAGCAGCCCGATCAGCGTGGTGGGATTGCTTACATCGATGCCCGAAAGCCCCGCAGCCTCCTTGAAAGCCGCAAAGAGCGCGAGCGTGGTGAGCCCGGCGACGCCGATGGCAAATCCTTTGCCGATGGCGGCCGTGGTGTTGCCCGCCGAATCCAGCGCATCCGTTCGTTCGCGGATTTCCTTTGGCATCTTACTCATTTCCGCGATGCCTCCGGCGTTGTCGGAGACCGGCCCGAAGCCGTCGACGGCAAGCGTCATGGCGAGCGTAGAGAGCATGCCCACCGCCCCGATGCCGATCCCATACATGCCGGCGAAGGCGTATGCCACTCCCACCGCCGCAGCGACAACGATCATCGGCAGGAGCGTGGAAAGGTATCCCAGCGCGAGCCCCTCGATGATAAGCGTGGCGGCACCCGTCTTGGCGGATTCCGCAAGACGCTGTACGGGGGAGAACGAGTAGGAAGTGTAGTACTCCGTGATCCATCCGATGGCGACTCCGGCGACGATCCCTGCCGCCGAAGACCAGAAGACTCCCATGGCAATTTCGTCGGGCAGCAACGCTTTGGCAAGCGCAAATGAGCCTGCAAGCGCCAGAATCGCTGAAACCGTCATGCCGTTTTTCAGCGCCTTCTGGACGCCAGCGGGATTTTTGGTGCGCACCACCAGGGTAGCGACAATGGCGGAAAGCACTCCGATAGCCGCAAGAAGCAGAGGGAATGCCAGCGCCAACTCGGTGCCCCATGTGACGGTGAGTCCCACGAGCATCGTGGCCAGAAGCGCTCCGATGTAACTCTCAAAAAGATCTGCCCCCATACCGGCGATATCACCGACGTTGTCGCCGACATTGTCCGCGATGACCGCGGGATTTCTGGGATCATCTTCCGGAATTCCCGCCTCCACTTTCCCCACGAGATCCGCCCCCACGTCCGCGGCCTTTGTATAAATGCCCCCACCCACGCGCGCGAAGAGTGCGACGCACGATGCGCCGAAGCTGAAGCCTGTGAGCACGTTCACGGCGTAGGAAAGATCGAGGAATTGCTGCACGATGATCAGCGCCCCAACGAACCCAAGGAGCCCCAACCCCACGACCGAAAGCCCCATCGTCGCGCCGCTCATAAACGCCACGCGCAGCGCCCCCACGATTCCTCCGCGCGCCGCTTCGGCAGTGCGAACATTGGCGAGGGTGGCGGTGTCCATTCCGATAAAGCCGGCGAGCGCCGAGGTGAAGGCGCCAGCCATGAAACTCAATGCCGTCCAGGGCAGCGTCGTGCCGTTACTAGGATTGCGGTCGATGAAGATGTAGATGAGCACCGCGGCAAGAACCGCAAAGGGCGCGATCACGGAATACTCTCTGCGCAGGAAGGCCATGGCACCTACGCGGATCATCCCGGCAATCTTTTGCATGGTATCCGTCCCCTGCGGGAGAGCGACGATGGTGCGTCGGAAGACCAGTGCCACGGCAAGCGCGATGACGCCGGCTCCCAAGGGAAGCCAGAGCATCTGGCGCATAGTGAAACCAAGGAAGACCGCGTCGGTTATCATACAAAGAGGAGGAAAGAGACAGTGCCGTATTCTTGTCGGGAAGAGGCCCTCCGCGCAAGGGCAATTCGACCTACATGCGGCGGCAACGAGCCTCTGAAATCCGGTATGCATCACACCGCCACCCCTTCATGCTTCAAAAGCCACTCTTTCTTGTCGCTCCCTGAGGCGTAGTTCCCGATACCACCGCTCGCCGGAAGCACCCGGTGACAGGGAATGATAATCGCCAGGGGATTATCCCCGACCGCAGTCCCCACGGCTCTCACGGCTCCAGCATTGCCGATCTCTTTTGCAAGCTGCCCGTAGGTGACGGTCTGCCCGAAGGGAACTTCCAAAAGCGCATCCCACACCCGCTGCTGAAAATCGGTCCCGCGCATCACGAGTGGAACGGAGAACGCCCGACGGCGGGCGCTGAAGTATTCCTCCATTTCATAGAGGCACTGCTCGAGGAATTTCGGAAGCGCTTCATCGGATTCCTCTAGGCTTACGGCAAAGTTCACCGT
>JBBTVH010000210.1:0-5336 GCA_038063355.1 Patescibacteria group bacterium
AGGTTAACACCCAGCGCACGATCCCTTCGTTCGCTCCATTCCCAGAGAATTTCATCGGTTGCTTCAATCGGTTTCCACTTTCTTTGGCGCAAAGAAAGTGGAGAAAGAAACATCGGTCGCAGGTGGAAAAGTCGCCTGCGCATCTATGACTCGCAGGGCGGAAAACCCGAGGCCCACCCAACATCTCCTACCACGGGTTTTCATTCGCCCCGCTCGCATGATGCGCGACGGCGCTTTTCCAATGCGACCGGCCCTGTTACACGAGAAGGCAAAAGTTCTGTTATCGCTTTGCGAATCTAAAAAATCCTCCTCCCGGCGGGAGGAGGTTAGGAGGAGGGGGTCCAAGACTCGGATATCTCAATACAAGATTCACTACATCATCGGCAACCCCCTCCGCAGTCTGGTTGTTTTCAGAACTGCACAAGCTTTACAGTTGTCTGACTAAACTTCCTGATCCAGTGTTTGGGCCTTGTGGAGGAGTTCCATTAGGCTCGTCGCCTCCGAAATTCTGATTACTGTCAGTTCCTCTTCCCATGGCATCCTCATACATCGCTACTGCGTACAGTATCCATTTTATGGTATCAATTTCATCTCCATATTCTTGGCTATTGAGTTTTTGCCTGGGCGTACGATCAGATGCGATATAATCTTCGAGTTTCTGTGCATAAAATTGTGAGCTTACACCAAGTAACCGAGGATGCCTCCCATATTTAATTATTTGATTACGAGGAATTTTATTGAAACTTAAGATACCAGAATGAATCAGTTCCTGATGTTGGACCAAATATCCGTTCAAATTATTAGCCTCGTCTTCTTGATGTGTATTTGCATGGTCCGAAATATACGTAGCTATTTCCCATAACGCATCTGGCGACTGCTCACCTAATTCTAATGCGGCCCGGGTTTGCTCACGGAATAAATCACGCGCAGTCCATATTGCTAATTCTTTCTCTCCATCATTTTTTCCCGGAGCACTCTCACGTCTATGAATATGACTTCGTGTCTGCTCTGGTATCTCTTCCCAATTTGAAGGTCCGTAAGGCTTCATAAAAATCATTATAACATTTTTATTCTATTTAGTCTATGTCTCCCCCTCCCGTCGGGAGGGGAGACCCTGCTTCACTCGATGGCATCCTAGCTACTGTCTACGGTTTAAATGCTCTTATTAAATAGTTATATCTTTCATCGTGAGGCACATCCCCCATTGGAATCCTCTCTGCACGTGTGAATCCCAATTCCTCCAGGCGTTTGATCATTGCCGGGGCCGGATACATCCACCGATGGAGATCGTAATCCTCGGTCTGATCCGATTTGTATTTTCCAAAGAGATGCTGGTTGATCACCCCGAGGTCTTCCCCTTCGAGGATCCCTTTCGCAATCGCTTCGATGTCGGGTGTGGAGACCTGAAGTATCCCTCCGGGCTTCATGACGCGGAAAAATTCTCTCAGAACGTGATCCACATGCGGCTTTCGAAGATGCTCGAGCGTCGCCGCGGAAAATACTTCGGCGATCACGCCGTCATCGATCGGAAACACCTTTGTGATATCGAACACCAGGTCCACCTTCGGCATATCCACAATATCCACATTCAGAAATTCTCCCGGACGGTAGGGATTTCTTCCGCCGCAAATATCGAGCTTCGCACCTGTAAATCCCTTTACCTTCCATTCCTCTGCCCGCGCCGAGCATTGTGCCTTCGTGGCGCGATCTTTCGCCCAGCCCCACAGGAAGCGGTAGCGGCGGATGCGGGGGTAGATGTGGTCGAGAAGATTGGACACGGGCGCATCGTACAATAAAGCACGCCATTGCATTTCCAAAGGAGGGGGGTAGCATTTTCTTCCGGCAATGCAGCGCACCGGATCCACCCTCATCGAAGGACTTCTTGTGATTGCCATCATAGGCGTGTTGACCGGCGTGTCTGTTCCGATGTATCGCGAATACCAGATTCACAGTGATCTCAGTCTTGCGACGGAGCAGGCGGTTCAAGGATTGCGCAGAGCGAAGATTGTCGCGCAATCAGGCCAAGATTCTTCGCCGTGGGGATTTTATGTGCCAGAGGGGGTTCTCTATAAAGGGCAAAGCTACGCAACGAGAGACCCTGCGTTCGATGAAGTATACCCGATGCCCTCTACAATTACTATTGAAGGCCTCTATGAAGTTTCCTACGAGCGTGTCACGGGAACGCCCAGCGCCATCGGAACGATCACGCTTATCTCTCTCAGTCGAGAGCGGCGTTCTATTGTGATTGATGTGGAGCCTGAGGGCATCACGACAATGGCGAGCGACGAGATTTCCATTTGCCACTATCCGCCGGGCAATCCCCAGAACATGCAGACAATTTCCATTGTTGACAGCGCATGGCCCGCTCACCAAGCTCATGGCGATACATACGGGCGCTGTGCGATAGAAAATCCGGCGAGCTCATCCTCGACAAGCTCCTTGTCTCCGAGCAGTGCGTCCGCCTCCTCAAGTGCACAAACGTCCTCGAGCATTCCGGCTTCGAGCAGCTTTTCTTCAGCCGCAGGGGGTGGCGGTGGGTCGTCGTGTAGCAGTCTCTTTTCCCTTACAAGCAATGGGCTTATCACCACCCTAGCGATTGTCGATCTTCACCCTGCGGTTGTCGCTTCGCTCATTACCTACGGAGCGGGGGGGCCGTCTATTGATGTCGAGGTGAAGAAGAGCACGAATGGAGGCAATACCTATTCCTCGATGCTTACGTATGCCAATGTGAAAAATCTCGATACGACGGGGCATACCCTTTCCAATCTTGCCACGGGAACGAATATCGCGTTCAAGCCACATGCGTACTACAAGAAGAGAGGATGGCTGACATACGATCGGAGCTATACCACGCTCGATGGTAAAGGACAGGTTCGGTATCTCAAGAATGGCGATTCTGTCCCCAATTACGCCCCCTTCGGAGGGCAATCGCCGTTGCGGTCGCTTCTCCAGAATAAGGGATACGCCAACGCGCAAAATATCGTCACCATTCCGGCGAAATCACTTCTTTTGATTGGTGAACTGGGGACAACGGCAACGAACAGCTCGGCGGATTTTCAGGATATCGTTCTCCTCCTTTCGTTTACATTGAGGGGGGGGTGTCCATAAACGTAGCGAGCATTGTACTTCGTTTGTGCTATTCTCCAGTACCGATGCACCGCCTACAACGTCGCCCGAGAAAAAATCGCAAAGGATTTCTTCTGGTGGAGGCACTCCTCGGCATTACTCTTCTTGGGCTCACCATTTCTGCCGTGGCGTTTATCATGCTGCATGGACAGGAGGAAAGCCAACGGGGCGGAGAGCGCGTTCGTGCGACATTACTGTCCACGCAGGCCCTTGAGGGACTGCGTTCCATACGCAACCAATCCTTTACGGGTCTTGTCCTCGGCGTTCACGGAGTGGCTGTTGGTATGGAAGGGACATGGGTTTTAAGCGGGTCCGTGATCTCTTTTGCGGGCGGTTACACCACTTCCGTAGAAATAACGTCGCTTTCATCGGATATCATCCGTGCTACAGCGACAACGCGATGGAAGCACGGCTACAACAGATCGGGCAGTGTCGTGCTCGCGACCGATTATACGAATTGGCGCATAGAGCGTGTCACCGGAGACTGGTCTTCGGTCTCTCTGGAGGGCAGCTATACCAATGAGTCTTCGCCACTGTTCAATGATGTAGCTGTAAGCGACAACTATGCTTTTGTGACAGCGGATGCCACAACCGGCATCTACGTGTTTGATATTTCAAATCTTTCCTCCCCATCACGCGTTGCAAGCGCTTTTCAGCTCGGTTACTCAGCCTATGATGTAGCGGTCAAGGATGACGTGCTCTACGTGCTGACGAGTGATGCAAGCAATGAACTGAAGGCGTATGTTGTCGCATCCCCGACAACATTTTCGGCTGGGGATTTGATTGCCGATTACGATATTCCCGGCGCCGGTCGTGCGCGCAGTATGGCCATGCAAGAGACCATACTTTCCGTTGGTGCCGATGAATCGGCCACAGGTGGGTATGATGAATATTATCTTTTTGACGTAAGTAACACGGGAAGCATCGTGCTGCATGATTCTCTTGATGACACCTCATCGTTCAAAGGTATAGCGGCCATCGGAGCCACGTTCTATCTGGCAGGAACCGATAATGTATCGGAGCTGCGTGTCGGTGATCGTACGACGCCATCCAATACAACATTCCTGGGGGGGTACAATCTTACAGACGTGCACGATGGGTTGTCCGTTATTGCGCATGGGACAGGGGTGGTGCTTGGGCGCGCGGATGGCGCTGCGATTTCCGAATTGGCCAAATTTACCGTCGCATCCAATCCGGTGCCGAGCAGTCCAGGTCCTTGGTACCGCGAAATGGGCGGTTCCGTAAACGCGCTTACTACCGATACCATCGGTTGCTATGTATTGGCTGCGACAAGCAACCCCACCAAAGAGTTGCAAGTAGTGTCACTACCGGGGAATTCCCTCTCTGAAGTGAGCTCGTATAACACTGCGACGGGGAATGGGCGCGGCATTCTCTACGATCAGGATCGCGATAGGGTCTATATGCTTACCAATAAATCATTGTTGATTTTCAAGCCGTCATCTTCACCCAACCCATGTACGTAATCGTACGACGCTATCGGAACGGCTACGTCTTTCTTGTTTCAGTTCTGATGATTTCTGCCATTGTCATAAGCATTACCATGTCCCTACTTCTTCTCGGGCTCTCGGCCGAGATGAGCGGATCCGCCGTTGAGAAATCCGCGCAAGCAATGGAGATTGCGCAGTCATGCGCGGAGCGTGCAATTCTTGCATTGCAGCAGGGCACTGACTATGCCGGCGATGAGTCGCTTGCCATTCACGGAGGTACGTGCGTTATCCATGCGATTGGCGGGAGTGGCAACACCAGTCGTGTGATCTGCATCGAGGGTATCCTCGGACGTTATCGCCACGTATTGGAGATTGTGATTCAGCGCGTGCTGCCTTCGACCACCGTTCAGTCATTCCGTGAAGTAGACGAAATCACCCTTTGCCCATCATGAATCGCATCATGATGCGGCATCGGCGAGGCATGTCGCTCATCGAAGTGATTATATTCATAGCACTTTTTAGTTTTGTCATTACCATTCTCTTCCCGATTCTTTTTATCTCCACGCAAAACAGATATTTACAACAAACTGTGGCAGTGGTGGAACAGAACGGGACACAGATTGCAAACACCGCAGTATTCCAACTGCGGCATGCCGAGAGCATCCTCGACCCCCCTCCTGGCCAAACCGGCGCGGTACTCGCTTTGCAGACTGGCTCAGGTGCGACTAATCCAACCATTATCGGTGTTGAAAGTGGCACACT